>QWPO01000077.1 GCA_003669255.1 Planctomycetota bacterium
CCTGAAGGAAGACGTCTTCAAGCCGCTCCTGCACCGGCACGAGCGCCCGCACCACGACGCCCGTCTCGCGAACCGCCTGCCAGACGCATTCGAGACCGGCCGCATCCTGGGCGGGAAGGTGGAGTGTGCCGGAGTCGATGCGGGTGGCATGGATGCCGGCCGCCGCGAGCCGCGCCACGCAGGCATCGACCGATCCCGCCACGTCGAGCCGCAGCAACGGGGCGACAGGTCGGGTCAGGTCGTCGAGCCTGCCCTCGAGCCGCACGCGCCCCGCCGCGAGCACGATCACGCGGTCGCAGATCGCCTGCACATCGGGCAGCACGTGCGTGGAGACGAAGATGGTCTTACCGTGGTCGTGGGCGAGCGTTGTCAGCCGACCGAGCATCGCCCGGCGTTCGATCGGGTCGAGGCCGTTGGTCGGCTCGTCGAGGATCACCATCCGCGGGTCGTGGACGATGGCGGCGGCGAAGGCGACCTTCTGCCGCATGCCAATCGAGAGCGTCTCAACCGGACGATATCGCTCTTGGCCCGCGTCGCACCAGTCGAGCACCTCGTGGGCGCGGCGGAGCGCCTCGGTGCCGGGCAGGCCGGAGAGGCGGGCCGCGTAGCGCACCATCTCCACGGCCGCCAGTCCTGGCACCGCGCACTCGTCCTCGGGGACCACGCCAACGAGCTGCCTCACCACGCGGGCGTCGCGGGTCGGATCGCGGCCGAAGACGCGAACCTCACCTGCCGCGAGCCGCACCAAGCCGAGGATCGCTCGCACGAGCGTGCTCTTGCCAGCACCGTTGGGTCCGACGAGTCCGGTGATCCCGGGGGGGACCTCGCAGCTGACGCAGTCGAGGACGGTGCGGTGGCCGTACCGTTTGACAACGCCCTGGAGCCGCACGGGCATCTCTGCGGCAGGGGTCATCCGTGGGCGTCCCAGGGCATCATCTCGTGCGGCGTGGAACCGAGTCGGCCACCGCCGTAGACTCCGCACCTCGTCAGCCGACGTCGGCCGGCGCCCTCGCCCACGCTTGGAACCCCTCGCATGCCCCGCGTCTCCTCCCGCTCATCGAAGTCAGGTGCCTCGTCCATGGTGGCCAGTGTACGCCGTCCCGCCGGGCATAAGCAGCGAGCGGTTGAACCCGCCACCGCCCCCGAGGCCGACCTGGGGACGGCGCGAAAGATTGTTCTCGACCTCTTGGCGATCCCCGGCGTGTCGGGCGACGAGAAGGCCGTGGCGGAGCGGATCGTGAAGTGGCTCGTCGATGCCGGCTGTCCAGCCTCGGCCATCTCCTTCGACATGGCCCACACCAAGACGCCCGTGAAGGGCAACGTCGGGAATCTGATCGTGCAACTGCCAGGCACAGTGCCCGGGCCCCGCCGGCTCCTGATGGCTCATATGGACACGGTGCCGGTGTGCCTCGGGGCGAAGCCCGTGGTCGCAGGCAAGGTGATCAAGAGCGCCGATCCCAAGACCGGCCTCGGCGGCGACGATCGCGCGGGCGTGTCCGTGGTGCTTGCGACCGCCGTCCGGATCCTGAAGTCGAAGCTGCCGCATCCGCCGCTCACGCTCCTGTTCGCCATCCAGGAGGAGGTCGGTCTCTACGGCGCCCGGTTCGTAAAGGCCACCGCGCTCGGCCGGCCGAAGCTCGCCTTCAACTTCGACGGCGGTGCCGTGGAGAAGATCACGGTCGGCGCGACCGGCGGCTACCGAATGGACATCGCCATCGAGGGGATACCGAGCCACGCCGGCGTAGCGCCGGAAAAAGGCGTGTCGGCGATCGCGATTGCGTCGCTGGCAATCACGTCGCTCGTGAAGGACGGCTGGCATGGGCTTGTGGAGAAGGACGGCAAGCGGGGCACGAGCAACGTGGGCGTGATTCACGCCGGCGCGGCGACCAACGTCGTGGCCGAGTCGGCCGCGCTCCGCGCCGAGGCCCGCGGACACGACTCGGCCTTCCGCGGAAAGATCGTCAAGGCGATCGAGAAGGCGTTTGCCGACGCCGCCAAGCAGGTGCGAAGCGTTGACGGCCGGACAGGCAAGGCGACGGTCGTGGGCCGGCTCGACTACGAGGCGTTTCGGCTTGCCGACGACGAACCCTGCGTGGTGGCCGCCCGCGAGGCGGTGGCAGCAATCGGCCTCTCGCCGCGGCTCGACATCTCGAATGGCGGCCTTGATGCAAACTGGATGGCGACCAACGGCGTGCCCACGGTCACGCTGGGCTGCGGCCAGATGGACATCCACACCACCGACGAGAAGCTCGACCTGGCGGCGTTCGAAAACGCCTGCCGCGTGGCCCTCCGCCTGGCAACCGCCACGTAGCACAGGTTTCCCGTAGCACAGGTTTCCCGTAGCACAGGTTTCCAACCTGTGGCCTGCCTCCGCAGGTTGAAAACCTGCTCTACACCTCCGTAGCACAGGTTTCCAACCTGTGCCCGCACTCCGTACACTGGTCCACATGCGACGGAACGCATCGCCTTCGGCCAACGATTCACCCGCGCTCAACAGCGTGCACCGAGGCGACTGCCTCGATCTGCTGGCCCGCATGCCGGATGCGAGCGTGCATCTGGCGTTCGCCGATCCGCCGTTCAACATCGGCTACGACTACGATTCTTACGACGACCGGCTGGCGGCCGACGTCTACCTCAAATGGTCGAAGCAGTGGATGAGCGAGGTGGGCCGCGTGCTCCGATCCGACGGCACCTTCTGGCTCGCGATCGGCGATGAATACGCCGCCGAACTCAAGGTGACCGCCACCCGCGAACTCGGCTTCACCTGCCGAGGCTGGGTAGTCTGGTATTACACGTTTGGAGTCCACTGCAAGTACAAGTTCGCCCGCTCCCACGCCCATCTCTTCCAGTTCGTGAAGAATCCCGAATCGTTCACGTTCAACACCGACGCCGTCCGCGTGCCGAGCGCCCGCGAACTGGTCTACGGCGACAAGCGGGCCAGCCCGACGGGCCGCCTGCCCGACGACACCTGGATCCTTCGTCCGCAGGATCTGCCTGAGGGCTTCGCCGCCGACGGCGACACCTGGTACTTCCCTCGGGTCTGCGGCACCTTCAAGGAGCGGTCGGGCTGGCACGGCTGCCAGATGCCGGAGCAGTTGCTCGGCCGAATCATCCGGGCGTCGAGCCACGAGGATGACGTCGTGCTCGACCCGTTCGGTGGCAGCGGCACCACGCTCGCGGTGGCCAAGAAGCTCGGCCGCCGCTTCATCGGCCTGGAGCTTTCCGAGCAATACGCGAAGCGGATCGAAGACCGGCTGGCGGCAATCAGCTCCGGCGATCCACTCGACGGCGCCCCAGAGCCGCTCAAGAGCGTACCGGCCACGAAAGACGGCCGGCGGCTTGCGTCGAAGACCCGCGGCGCACGAAAGAAGGCGACACGGAAGAAGACCGCGGCCGGACCACGGATCGTCGTGCAGAAAGGCCGCGTGCCCCGTTGAGGCCGTAGCCTATCGTCGATGGAGGGCTGGGTGGGGGTCGCTGGGATGAGATCGCCGGGATGGGAGCACAGGGATGGCTCGCTTGAAGAAGACACCACCAGCCGCCCCGCCTCCGTCGACTGGCTTCACCGCGGCGCCCGCTGACGGCGGTCTCTCGATCGACAAGCTCGCGCAGGCCTTTGCGGCGATGATGGGGGCTCCCGATCCGCACACCACGGCGGAGCCCGAGGCCGATGTCGTCCACGTCGATGCCTCGCCCGACCTCGATGATGCCGGGGACGACGATGCCGCGTGCCGAGTCAGTCCGCTGACGATTCTCGAGGCGTTGCTCTTCGTGGGTCTCCCCGGCGGCAAGCCGCTTTCGAGCCGCACGGTGGCGGGGCTGATGCGCGGCGTGCGGCCGCAGGAGATCGACGACCTCGCAGAGCAGTTGCGGCGGCGATACCTCGCCGACAACTGCCCCTATGAGGTGGCGGCCAAAGACGACGGCTGGGTGATGCGGCTCCGGCCGGAGTTTGCCCAGTTTGGGAACGTGCTGGAGGCCAAGGCTCGGCTCGTGCGTCTCGACGCCGAGTCGCTCGACGTGCTCGCGGCGGTCGCCTGGAATCAGCCGGTGCCCCGCGACAAGCTCGTCGAACTGGGTTGCGATGCCGGACCGGCGGTGCTGCGGCAGCTCGTCCGGCGCGGTCTCCTGGAACTCGTGCACGAGGATGGGAGCGAGCCGTGCTACCGCACGGCCCCGAAGTTCCTCGAGCTCTTCAAGCTCGACAGCCTCACCGATCTCCCATCGCCCACCGACCCGCCGCAGTAGCGTAGGTTTCCAACCTGCGAACGTAGCGCACGTTGGCAACCTGCCAAGTAGGTGCAGGTTGGCAACCTGCACATGCAGCACGCCGGGCTCCGATTCACCGCAGGTTACCAACCTGCGGCTACGTTTCGGTCTACCAACCTGCGGCTACTTCTTTCGTAGCGCAGGTTTTCAACCTGCGTGCTCCTCCCCTGCGGCTACGCGGCGTTCAGCGCCGCGGCGATCGCCTCGGCCTTCGTCGCGATCGCGCTATCGAGCTGCAACGCCCGCACCCTTGCCAGCGCCGCGCCAACGGCCTTTCCCGGCGGCACGCCGGCCGCAAGCAGGTCGTTGCCCGTCACCAGCGGTGGTGGATCGATCTCCGCCCGGGGGCGGACCACCTGCCCCGAGAACCAGGAAGCCCGGCCAGCATCGCCAAGCCCGCAGGCGGCGCGGGCCCGCAGCACGTCGGCGAGCGCCGCCGCATCCTCGTGCGCCACCCACCGCTGCATCTCCGACCATGGGCGTCCGGCAGGATCAGCTCCGGAGGCCACAGCCGCCACGCCGGCTCCCAGCCACTCCCCCTTCTTCGCCTCGCGATTCGAGAGTCGCAGCCGTGCATGCATCCGCGGCAGCACCTCGTTGCCAGCATCTTCTGCCAGCGTCGCCAGCGACATTGGCAGGTCGGGCTCGTCGAAGGCGTCGATGATCCGACCAGCCTCCAGCCACCTCGGCTCGGCCACGGCAGGTGGCGCAACTTCGGGCAACACTTCCCGCGCCAGCCCCGTCGCGAGCAAGAGTTCCACTGCCCGCCGCCGCCCCGGCCGCGACAGCATCGCCCGGAGTTCAGCCGCGATCCGCTCGGGGCTCACTGCCGCCACCAGGTGCGGCATCCGCTCGATGGCCGCCCGTGTCTCGGACTCGAGCACGAACCCGAAAAAAGCCGTGAATCTGATCGCCCGCAGCATCCGCAGGTGGTCCTCGCCAAACCGCATCGCCGGCACGCCAATCGCCCGCACGATGCCGTCCGCAAGGTCAGCCCGGCCGCCCACGAAGTCGTGCACCTCGCCGCTGACCGGATCGAGGAACAGGCCGTTGATCGTGAAATCCCGCCGCTGCGCATCTTCCCTGGCCGAGCAAAACGTGACGCCAGCAGGGTGGCGGCCGTCGGTGTAGGGGGCGTCGGCGCGGAAGGTCGCCACCTCCACCTGCCCGGCCGGCTTGGGCCCCAGCACGGTGATCACGCCAAAAGACGCCCCCACCGCCAGCGTCCGCCCCCGTCCAAAGATGGCCCGCACCTGATCGGGTTTGGCGGCCGTGGCGACGTCGTAGTCGGCCGGGGTCCGGCCGAGTAGTTCGTCCCGGACACACCCCCCGGCCCAGTAGGTCTCGTGGCCGGCCTCCCGGAGACGGCGGACAACGTCGGCGGCGAAGGCTCGGGCGGCGGCAGGGTCGGCGGGGAGGGCGGGCATGAAACCAAACCGTTGACAGCCACCAGAGGGGGTCGATAGACTTTGA
>QWPO01000093.1 GCA_003669255.1 Planctomycetota bacterium
GAGCGGCTCGGATCGGGACATGCGCGCGAAGCCATGAGGCCCAAGAATCTTGTGTATTACTACACTAATACACTAGGCTCTGGCGGCGGTCAAGACGGCGGGCGGCGTGGTCAGAGGCCGCCGGGCGGCGAGTTCAGGGCGCGGCGAAGCGAAACAACCGCCGCTCGCCGCGGACGAAGAGCGAATCGCCCGAGAGGGCGGGCGTGGCATCGACGCCCTCGCCGACGTCGTTCTCAGCCACGACCTCGAGGGCGTCGGCATCGCGGATCACAGTGATCCGGCCGCTACGGTCGGTGAGGTAGACATAGCCGGCGGCGGCCACGGGCGAGGCATACGTGCGGCCCACGCCGGGAATCCGGGCCGTCTCGTAGTGCGGCCGGCCCGTGCGGGCATCGACGCAGGTGAGCAAGCCGGTCTTCTCCTTGTAGTAGTAGAGACGACCCGCGGAGAGCAGCGGCGTGGCGATGTCGGGCGTGTCGTGATCCTTGCTCCAGCGGACGCGGTCGGTGCCCGCGAGGTCGCCGCGGCCGGCCAGATCGAAGGCGGCCGCGAACGCGCCGCGAAAGCCGCTCGCGAGGTACGCGACGCCGTCGGCGGCCACGGCCGACGCGACCGGCCGCTCGGTCTGGCCGCCGCACCGCCAGAGTTCCTTGCCGGTGGCGAGGTCGTAGCCCCGGGCCGCACGCTGCCCGTTCATCACCACCTGGCGGACGCCTTGCGGATCGTCGACGATCAGCGGCGTCGCCCAGCAGGTGGGCTCGTCTCGCGGTGTCTGCCAGACGATGCCGCCGGTCTTCCCGTCCACCGCGAACAGCATCGACCCTTGTTCGTGATCCCAGGGCACGAGCACGACGTCGCCGGCGATCGTCGGCGACGAGCCTTCGCCGAAACCGTTGCGAATGGTCATATCGCCGAAGTCGCGACTCCAAAGGTGCGTGCCGTCGACCGTGTAGGCGTGGAGCCCGCGGGAGCCGAAGTGGGCATACACCCGCGTGCCGTCGGTGCAGGGGGATGCGGAGGCGAAGCCGTTGGTCTCGTGCGTCCGCTCGTGCGGCACCGCCTTCACGGCCGACCGCGACCAGCGTTCGCGGCCCGTCGCGCGATCGATGCAGAGGAGCCGGAAGTCGAGCATCCCATCCGCGCCTTCGACCGGCACGGCGGTGGTGACGAACACCATGTCGCCCACGATGACCGGCGACGACGACCCCTTCCCGGGAATCTCGACGCTCCAGGCCAACTGCTTGTCGGGGCCGAACGCCACGGGCGGCCGCGCGGTGAGCGACACCCCGTTGCCACCATCACCCCGCCAGTGCGGCCAATCCCCACGGGCCGCGGCGGCGGATGCCGTCAGTAGCACCACGAGCACGCCCAATCGAGTCGGCCCTTGCATGGCGGTCGTCTCCAGGTCGCGAGCTCTCGGATCCAAACGAGTGGCGGCGCGACGAACGAAAGATGATCGTATCGCGTCCTCCACGGGTGTTCCACGCACGCTGGCCCACCAGCCGCGATCCCACAGGTTGAAAACCTGTGCTACGGGGGACTGGCAGCGAGGGGCTGCCCGTGCCCGGGAGCCGGGCTATGGGAGCAAGCGAAGCCAGGATGGCGAAGCGCAGCGGACATGCAGAGAGCGGATGCCACGATGGCATCCGCGAACGTCCGGCGACGGGCATGGGCAGCCCCGAGCGGGGGTCTCATTGACGATCCCCATCGCTTACGCGATTGGGCTTCCTGAACGTGAGATCCGCAGGTTGAAAACCTGTGCTACGAGAGCGCGGGGATCAGACGAGGCCCTGACGCTTGCGGCCGATCCAGAAGAGGCCGAGCAGCGTGACGAGCCCCGCAGCGACGAGCGGATGGCTCCAGAGCTGCAGACGCCGCACCGCCGGCGGCAGGTCGGGCAGGGCGGCAAGCGACTCGACGAGACCGGCGATTTCGTCGGGCCGCACCACCTTACCCCGCGTCACCTGTGCGATCTCCGCGAGCACCTCCGGACGTGCGGCCCTCCCGATGCCCTCCTCGGCCGAGCCCTGCACGAACATCGAGGCCTCCAGCGTGTCACCCGTCTCCTTGCAGGCAAGGAGAAGCTCGTGCTTCCCAGGCTCCGTCGGCATGAATGTCGATGCGAACACGCCCCACTCACCGTCGCCGCCCGGCGGGGCGAACCGCACCGTCTCGACCGCGCCCGAGGGGGCCGTGATCCGCGCCGTCACCTCGCCGCGGGAGAGAGGCTCGCCGCTTGCCTCGGCCACGCGGGCATCCAGCGCGATCGTCTGACCGAGCTGCGGCTGCTCCGGTGCAAAGGAGAGGCTCATCCGCTCGCCTCTCGCCATGTTGCGGCGGTAGGCCATCCAGCGGACCACCTGGCCCCAGAACCGGTAGTGGTATTTGTCTTCCACGCCCTTCCGCCACCGCCAGGCGCCGTCGGTGGCCATGTAGAGCACCTTGCCGGCACCGAATGTCCGTGTCACGAGCAGGGGGATCCGGCCGTATTCGTTGGCGGCGTCTTCGTGCACGGCGAGCACCTCGCTGCCCGCCTTCGCCCGGAGCACGGGTCCATACCACTGGCCGCCCGGGAGGCTCTCCCAGACGGCGATGTTCTCGGCGTTGCCGTCGGCGAGCTTCGTGAGCAGGCTCTTGCGGCCCGCCTCGGTGAGCACAAGCCGCCGCGGGCCGTCGCTCGCGGTGCCGTCAGGACGGGCCGGATCGGTCACCACCGGGCAGAGCTCCTCGAGCGCCGTGCCCACGAGCGATGCCTGCTCGCCCCGCCAGCCCGGCATGAAGACGAGGCCGCTTGCCTGATACTCGACGAGGCCCTTGAGCAGTCGACAGTCCTCCTCGGTGAGTTGGCCCTCACCCACGCCGACGTCGCCGAGAAACACGACGTCGTATTTCGAAAGCTCATCGAGGCCGGAAGGAAACTTCTGGATGTAGTCCTTCGTGCCGCCGCCCCGCTTGGTGAGCCCCGGTTGAAAGAGCAGGCACGAGACCTCGACGCCGGGATCGCGGGAGAGCGCGTTACGGAGGTAGCGGTATTCCCACCTCGGCACCGTCTCGACGACCAGCACCTTGAGGTTCTCCTGGCGGATGGCGATCGGCGCCGTCCGCTCGTTGTTGTCGGCGAGAACCTCGCCCTGCTCGACCGGGATCGTGAGCGTGACCGTGTAGTCGCCGACCGCCGGGGGCGTCCAGTAGATCCAGTCGGTGACGGTGGCCATTGGCGGAATGCGGACTTCCTTGACGAGTTTCTCGCCGGTGCTCGTGGCGAGCGTGGCCACCACCACCCGCTCGGTCGGCAGCGACGACACCACGGTGAAGGGCACGCGAACGGGCTTGCCCGCCACGCCCATCGTGGGGCAGTCGAGGCTCGTGAGGTCGAGGTCGGGCAGTTTCGTGGGGCTGCCGGCAGGCACGGCATAGACCGGCACCTGTGCGAGCCTGAGCATCTGCGCTGCATCGAGCGGCGGGCGACCCTTGTTCCAGTCGCCGTCGCTGGCGAGCACCACCGCGCGGAGGGCGGCGAACCGCTCGGCCACCTGGGCCAGCGGCTCGGCGAGATCGGTCGCCGTGCCAGGCGGCGCGGGGGCCACCGGCTCGACCACCACCTGAAACCGCTCCTCGAGCGACTTCCAGAAGCCGCTCTCCGCGAGCGGAGCCACCACCTCGCGCCGCGTCCGCGGACCGGTGGCACTGCTCCCGTCGGTCGCGACCACGTCTTTCGTATCCATGCTCCGTGAGGCGTCGTGGAGCACGACCACCGTCGGCTTCTCGTCGGGCCGATACTCCTCAACCCACTCCGGCTGGTTGAGGAGCATCGCCACGACGCCCGCGATCAGCACGCGGAGCAGCTCGACGAGGCCGGTGCCGATGGCGAATCCGCTCCGCTTCCAGGTGAGGAAGGCGACGATCACCACCGCCAGCACGAGTACGATCGAGATGCCGATCGTCCAGGGCGTGGTAAAAAACCGGAGGGCCGAGTCGCTCATGCCGCAGCCTCCAGCGGCCGCGCTGTCTTCGCGGCACGATCGGCGACGACGGCCCGTGGCAGGCTGAGCAGGCCCTCGGCGACGAGCGCCAGCAGCATCGCGATCAGGAAGGCTCGCCAGATCTCTTGCACCAGGCTGTCGGTATCGCCGGCAGTGCCGGTGATCCGCTGGAACGACAGGCCGCGAAAGAGGCCATCGATCCGGTCGTCGGCGACCGCCAAGGCGGCGTCTTCGGCTGCGGGCCGGTTCACGGCCACGAGACGATCACCGCAGGAGAACACGCCCGCATGGAGCCCGACCTCGGTCGAAGGAGAGCCGGCGTCGCCGGCAAGTCGCATCCAGTCGCCGCACGCCTTGGCGATCTCCGCGGCAGTGGGCCCCGCGTCGGCCTGCCCCGCGCCGCCAAGCACCGCGAGCCCGCGATCGATCGACCGCTGCGCGAGGGCGTAGAGGACGACCCCTTCGGCGGCGAGTGACGAGTCCCGCGGGGCGGGCGTGGTGGCCACAAACGTGACGCCCTCGGCACGGCTCGATCGCGCGACCAAGGCCGCGCCGCCCGGGAGCGAGGCCAGCGGCACGAGATCGCCCGCGAGCCCGCAGGAACGCCGCACCTCGACGTCGCCGAGCGGCAGCGCCGAGCCCGCCATGGTGTTGGCGAGCAGATCCTGATCAGTCCGCCACGACTCCGCCGCGATCGGTTTGGCCAGCGCCGTCCACTCGGTCCACGAGCAGCCTGCGAACTCGGCCGTCGTGGGCCGGTCCGGCGCGAAGAACACCGCCTGCCCGCCGCGATCGAGAAACGCCTGCACGAGTTGGGCGTCACGGCCTTCCGGGAGCGGCCCCTGCCAGAAGAGTGCGGCGGCCTCATTCCAGGCCGCCGCCGGGAGCCCGCCGGGCGGCACGAGGTCCACCGGCGTGGCAGCCTTGTCGGGCGCGATGCCGGCGACGAGTTCGAGCACGCGGGCTGCGGCGGGGTCTTCGGCGACGATGAGCGACCGCCGCGGCGGCGGCTCGTCGTACGCGAAAAAAAACTCGTTGTCGGCCATGTCGGCGTCGGCGGGAATCGACACCCTGCCCCAGCCCCGCGCAGCTGCGGACCGCTCCAGCGGAATCACGTGGTTCTTGAGAACTGCCTCGCGGCCGGTGAGTTCCACGTCCACGGCGGTCGAGACGCCGCCGATCTCGAACTTCACGGGGATCGTCAACCGCTCACCGTCGTCCTGCCGAGAGACGGCGACGGTGACCACCAGCCGCCGGTCGCGGCCGAGCGACTCGAGCCGGACGTTCGCCGTGCGGACCGCCACGTTGCCCTTCGCCGGGGCGGCATAGGCAAGCAACTGGATCCGGACCTGCTGCGGCAGTTTCGCGAAGGCGTCGCGGATCCCGCCCCAGGCGCCGTCGTCGGGCTTCCAGTCGTTGGCCCGCTGATCGGAACAGATCCAGATCTCGGTCGTCCCTGCCGCATTCTCTCGAATGAAGTCGTAGGCGCTCTGGAGCAGGGCTGGCAGGTCAGCCGCCGCTGCGATCGGTCCGGCCGTGGCGAGTTCCACCAGCGCCGCAGGCGACGACACCTCCTCGGGCCCCTTCGCCGGATCGCTCACCACCAGCACGCGACCAGCCCGAAGTGTGGCCAGCGAGTCGGCAAGCTGCCGGCGTCCCGTGTCGAGCTTCGACTCGCCACCGGCCGCCGCGACGGCCTGCATGCTCGGGGAGCGATCGAGCACCACGATTGCCGAGTCGGAACGGCCGCCAC
>QWPO01000134.1 GCA_003669255.1 Planctomycetota bacterium
ATCGAGCAAGCCTATTGATCGCTGATTCACGACCGGGCTGGGCATCTCATGGGTGCCTGGCCCGGTTCGTTTTCATAGCGGTCTGCCGGCCGGTCAGTGGCATCACGGCTCCCATTTCCCCGCCAGGCGTCGCGGCTCCCATGGGCAACTTGGCCCCGCCGCTCATCCTCCCCGTCCCAGCCCCCTACTTCTGCAACCTGTTCATCACCGACCAGACATCATGCAGGGCGTGCTCATAGGCGGCCCCTGCCTTCCCTTGGTGGCGGGCGACCTCGGACTTGAAGTTGTCGTAGTCGGTCTCCTCGGCCAACTTGGCCGCCACCTGCATCCAGGCGGGCTTGGCGACGAAGAGCCTGTAGGCGTAGTCGGTCCCGCCGGAATCGAGGATCTCGCAGCCTCCCAGCTGGTCAGCGAATCGCCTTTGAAGAGCCTCAAGGTGCCCGCGAACTCGGGCTCGGACCATAATCCGGCCTGGATCGACTGGCTGGCCGTGCTTGCCGTTCCCCTGGCGGGCACAGACGGCACTGAAGAAACCGTGCTTGGTGAAGAGCCACATGCGTAGGTCCTTTCGCGGTTGTCGAGAATCTCCCTCAGATGCCCTCGCGGGGCCTGAAGCCCATTACGCCAGCTCCCTCATCGCGGCGGTGGCATCTCCGGTATCGAAGTACTCCGGGTCGAAATACCCCACCCAGTCCTGGTAGTGGGCGTGCTCCTTGTGGACTGGGTCGGCCAGCACTTCGAGCAGCCGTTCATAGCCACCCGGTCCCCCGCAGTCCTCGGGTGGGCAGGCTCGTTCCCCCTCGACGCAGACCGGGTACTTGATCTTCCTAGGGAATGCCACAACGCCCTCGAACAGGACCTCGTGCTCCCAGTTGTCCCCGAGGTCGTAGTTGTACTTGAAGGCGAACGGCTTCCCGTCCTTTGGGAGGAGTTGGCGCAGGCGGGTCTTCGTCGAGTCTCTGTACTCGGGCATTTCGTCCATGTCGATCATCGAGGGGATGCCGTATCGGTTGGGGCCGACTTCGAAGTCGTGAAGGTGGCTGTTGGTCCAGCCGAAGGCCCCCTGGATGTGCCAGTGCAGGTCGCTCAGGAAACACTCCTTGATCTGGATTCGTCTCCAGACCTTCGGCTTGATGCCAAGCAGGGTGATCTTGAGCTGGTAGATCTGCTTGGCAGGCTTCTTGGCCCTCGCTGAGGGCTTCTTCTGGGCGGCTTTTTTCTTGGCCATGGGGATCGGGGCGTGGGCCTTGGCCACGCGAAGTCAGGCGAAGGATCTGGAGTGGTGCTTTGGAGCGGCAGTAACGGCGTCGTTCCCAAAGGCCAACCGCAATGCGAGCGCCTCTCGCTCCCGACGTGCTGCTGAGGTCCTCGATCCCACCAGTTCTTCGAGGCGGGGCAGGACGACGGGCCTCAGCCACACCTGACCGATCTCGCTGCCGTGGAGAGGATCCGTGACGTCGATCCGGGCCTCCCGGGCAAGTGGCTCCATTGTCGGGTACAGGATGCTGCTCTGTGGCCTTTGCCGAAGGCTGACCGCATACACGACCAACTGGTAGAGCATCTCCCTGGGAAGCGGGTTCACCCAGAGGTCTCGGTACTTGGCGTCGAGGATCGAGCAGGGTGCTCCCGGCTTGGTGACAACGAAATCTGGCCGTGGGGCAGGAGCCCGCTGCTGCCGTGGGTTGAAGGCCGGGCTGTACCGCATCATTCCCTTCAGGGCTTGTTCGTTCCGCACCGTGTACCCAGGGAGGTTCTCCTTCAAGAACCGAGAGACGAGCAACTGAAAGAACGCATTCATGTCGAACATGAAGCCGGGCAGCTTCGTCCTGATGCCCGAGCCCTCAAGCACGATCCCCTGAGATTCGACCAGGAGGCGAACGATCGATAGGGCTGGCTGGTAGGCCACCGTCAAGCGATTCACCGTGGGTGCCACACGGTCCATCACCTGTCCGTCGAGCCTGATCCTCGACACCCCATCCTCCATCTGAGAGGCCAGCTTCAGCGAGTCCCGCCGCAGTTCAACCACGGAGGTCATCGAGGATGCCAGACGCAATCCCGCCATCACGACCTGGTTGAGAAGGGTGTCAACGGTTCGGGAGTGGTGGACGCACGGGACGGTGGCGGTGACGCCGCCATCCAAAGCGATTCGATCCAGGTCGATGCGACCACGGATGAAGCCCAGCCGCTCGCTCGTTCGGCGGTACCCACGGATGAGGCCACGAGCGATGAGTTCCCGAACCTCCCCGTTCAACTGACCAATCAGGAGTTCGTCGATTCCCTGGCAGTCAACGAGGTGCCTGGAATCCTCAGGCAACGGCAGGCGGCGGAACCCATGGGCGTAGCGAACGAGCTTCAGCAATGGCGTCCCCGGAATCTTCGGGAGCACGGTCACATTCAAATCGCCAAGTTCGACCCGCCCTACATGGGCGAATGACCTGACCTCCAAGCCGTCTCTCAACTCCCGCAAGCCGAGAACACGGCTCTGCTCTAGGAGCCGGGCAAGCTCCGCTGCTTTTGGCGAGTGATCCAGGAAGCGACCCGCCAAGCCCTGACAGTCTTTTGGGCTGCGTGTCTCCCATTCGGTGAGCGTGATCGAAGTCGAGGGCAGGCTCACGATCACGCCCCTTCGTCATCAGCGTCATCGGAGCCCAACTCCCCCTCTTCAGCAGCGAGTGCCTCGGACGATGCAGAGATTTCCGGGCAGGTGGCCAGCAGCCCCTGGATTAGGGAATCCTCTTCGCCGTCTTCGAACAACTCGTGCCGAATGCGTGCGGCATCTCCATCGACGATCAATTTCCCCAAGATCTCCGACAGCGTGCCGTAGTCTTCGTAGCAGTACTCTTCGAGCAAGGGGATGATGTCGTCCCGGATCGCACGCTTCAGAGATGGCAGATCTTTCAAGGGGGCTCCACCGTGCATCAGGTAGGAGTGTCCGATCTGGAGATTCCTGGAGTTCTGCCCAACGTGCTCTCGAATCCTCTGGTTGAGAGCTTCCAGCCATGCTCTGAGGGAAATCCCGGCGATGACGGTGTCTTTCAAGACGCTGCCATCGGGCATGAGTTCCACGAACCCGAATCGCCGCCGGAGAGCCGCGTCGAGAAGTGAGATCGAGCGGTCCGCCGTGTTCATTGTCCCAAGGACAAACACGTTGCGAGGAACGGAGAACGCCTTCTGGCTGACTGGAAGAATGATCCGCTTACCTCGCTTGTCCTTCTCTAGGATCGTGAGGAGTTCACCGAAAATGCGTGGGATGTCCCCACGGTTGATCTCGTCCACGATGAGGTAGAAGTTTCGGTCGGGTGCTGCCTCCGCATCCGTACAGAGCCTCTTGAACACGCCGTCCCGAAGCACAAACGACATGGTCGGCAAATCCGCCTCGCCCATGCCGGGACGGAAACCCTCGATGAAATCCTCATAGCCGTAGGCTGGATGGAAGCAGCAGAGGCGAACGAGGCCGGGTTCGTCAGCCGTCCCCTCCACTAGGCTTTTCTCGCCACCGTCGAGATCCGCAAAGCGCTTGCCGAATGCAGCGATGGAAGCCAGGTCGTCGGCCGTGCGTTCCGCCCAGTGGGTCTTTCCTCCCCCGGGAGGACCATAGAGGATCACCTGCCCTTTTCGTTCCAGGATGGACTGAATCCTTCCGGGAATGCCGGTCAGCCGATCGGGTCGTTTGGGCGTGGCGGCGGCGGCCACATGCGTTCTTTCCCCGTGCTGAACGTGCTCCTCGATCGCCAGAAGGTTCGTCAGGTACTTCCGCAATTCCCTGACGGTCGATTGCAGCCCATCCTTGGGGTCGGGCATTTGCCACTCGTCATCCGACAGCCACTCGACTGGCCTCTGATGGGGAAACCAGGCGGTCGGGTCGTGCTCGTAGCCTCCGGTGACTCGGCCGACTCCCAGCACATTCATGCCTTCGGCAGCAACGACTACATCACCATCGTCGATAGCCGCCAGGAATTGCCCGATCTGGGAGACGTTGTGGCCGATCGCACTTGGACTGTTCGGGTAGTTTGCAGAAACGAGCGACTTCAGTTCCGCAGAGATCTCCTTGGCGTCCTTGCCCACCAACGAAGACAGGTTGCCCAGCTTGTTCCAGCCAATGGCGATGACGTTGTTGTCCCGCATCAATGGCCAGAAGCTCTTGCCCGTTTCCCCGGATGTCGTGCCGATACGCCAGTACCGATGCCGCCGACCATGTAGGGCGTTGAGGGTTGCGGTGAAGTGGTTGATCGAGAGGCCGACCTCCCTTGCCGCAGCCTGAAACCGTCCCGCACAGACGTATCTACCGTCACCGCCGGGCGGCAATTGAAGGAGTTTCACCAGGTGGAATCGCTGGTAGAGGGGGCTGTGGTAGTCGTCCAGCTTCGTTGGAAAGAGCAGGCTGAAATACTTGTGCCCCCAAGCCAGGCTGCTCACCTCGGGGGCAAGTTCATCCATCTGGTCCTGTAGCTCGGCATACTCCTCATCGCTGGCCTCGTCGGGGAATGCTTCCAGCAACTCGACCCCCTTCAGAAGCTGATCCCGATGAATGCGGGCGATGGCGATGGCCTCGTCTTTCGTGATGTCTTTGGGCTGATTGCCCCGCTCGCCAGCCGCTTGCCAGAGCCCAGTCTCTTTTCGACGGAAAACACGGAACTTGAGGGCACTGCCGCCCGAAATGCTCCCGAAGCTCCTGGTGTCGAACTCCTTGTCGTCTTTGAACTCAAGCCAATAGACGAGGCTGTCCCGCCTCCCACTGTCGTGCATCAGGTCAAGCAGGGACTCACCATCGAGCGACTTGAGGACCGCAGGCCCGAATCTGTCCCGAAACAGACGGTATTGGGCTTCGAGAGCCCCGTCCGTTGAAAGGGTTTTATCGAGAAGGAGACTCTGGTGGCGGTGGATGATCTCGTCCCGTTTGTCGGCGGTCAGCATGGGCGTCTTCGCCTCACGAGCTACCCGCCTCACCTGGCTCAGGGATTGGCCATCGGCACGCCTCCAGGAAAGCCACCCGTTGGCCGTCCTGCCCAGTACGGCAGCGGCAGCACCGCTTGGCGTTCGGAAGAGGTGGTCCCGGACAAAGCGAAGTTGTCCATCAATTTCTTCCAGGACGCCTTCCGTCAGGAGTCGCTGGTGAACCGCCGTCACGCTTCTGGCCGACGGAGCGGTTTCCCGCCTCGCTCTCGACCCGGCTCTGACAACAAAGCCAGCTTCGGTGTAGATCCCCCGCCCCTCGGCGTCCGGGCCTTTCAGTTCGTACTCGTCTTCGGCCGCCATTGCCTACCTCCGCTTCTTGACCTCAGTCACTCTCGCCACCAAGTACCCCACCTCGTCGCCATCTAACTCAGCCACCTTCGCCACACCGTGGATGTTCCGGATCAGGTCATCCGTCGCTCCGAGGAACGCCTGGCAGGACGCCTCCCCTTCGCACCGCCCCAGGAGATGGCCATCAGAGGTGCTCACCATCTCCACTAGCATCGGCGTGGTCCAGTTCTCTCGGAGGAGGCACCCCAGCATGGCGATGAACTGGCCGCTGATCTCGATGCCACGGAGTTTGGCAGCGCAGCTTTGCCGGATGGCGTCAGGGGATCGGATGGGGGTGTCGTTGGGTGTCATTGGAAGTCGCATGCTCGGCCTCTTGGCCACCTGGCGGATCACTGGGGTCATTGCAATGAATTG
>QWPO01000135.1 GCA_003669255.1 Planctomycetota bacterium
CCGTAGCACAGGTTTTCAACCTGTGTGCTTTCCGGTTCTGTGTGCCTTCCCGGTTCGCATTGGGATTGGCGTCGTGAAAGCCGACCGGCCGTAAGGCCGCGGGCAAATCACGCTGGACGCGGCGTCTGGTGTGGGTTCACCCCACGCCTCACGGCGTTGGGCTTGTACCAACAGCCGCGACAGGCACATGACGAACCGGTCTCACAAGTCCTGCCGGCGCCGAGCATGTCTCCGGCTGGCTGCGGTACCGCGACGATGCGCGAGGATCACGTGTGAACCGTAGCGGAGCGTGCTACGCAGCGGGCGCGAGGATTTCCTTGAGCGCCGCGGCGATGTCGGGGTATTGGAACGTGAAGCCGGTGTCGAGCGCCACCTGAGGAACCACCCGCTGCGAGGCGAAGAGCACCTGGGCGAACTCTCCAAACAGGAGCCGGAGACCGAGGTAGGGGGCCGGCATGAAGGCCGGCCGCCGCAGCTGGCGGCCGAGCGCCTTGGTGAACTCGCTGTTGCGGACCGGGTGCGGTGCGACGGCATTCATTGGGCCACGGATCGACTCGTGCTCGGCGGCATGCAGATAGAGCCGGGCGAGGTCGCTGACGTGAACCCACGGCATCCACTGGCGGCCGTTCCCCAGCGGCCCGCCGGCGCCGAGCTTGAAGGGGGTGAGCATCTTGGCGAGCGCACCGCCCCCCGCGCCGAGGACGATCCCCGTCCGCTCTGTGACCACTCGCACGCCGAGTTTCTCCGCCGCGAGGGCCTCCTTCTCCCAGGCCACGCAGACGTCGGCGAGGAAGTCGCGCCCCGGTGACGCTGACTCGGTGAGTTCCTCCTCGCCGCGATCGCCGTAGTAGCCCACGGCCGACGCCGACACGAGCACTCGCGGCCGGTCTGACACCTGGGCGATGCCCTGGACGAGGTTTCGGGTGCCGACCACGCGGCTGTCGCGGATCCGCGCCTTCTGGGCCGCTGTCCAGCGGCCCTCGGCGACCGACTCACCCGCGAGGTGAAAGACCGCCTCCACGCCCGCAAACGCCTCGGCGGGCGGCGGCCCCGCCATCGGGTCCCAGCGGATGATCCGGCCCACGAGATGGCCAACCTTCTCCCGGGCCCGCTCCGGGTTTCGGGAGAGGATCACGGGCTGGTCGAGCATTCGAAGTAACCGCGGCCCCACCATGCCGGTGCCGCCCGTGACAAGTGTCTTCATGGGGATCCTCGTTCGTGTGAGCCATTGTGGGCCCTGAGGCGCAGGCCCCGCGGACCCGGCTGTACCAAATGACGGCCGAAGTATAGACAGATAGTTCCCGCCCGGCGCCCTCCGCGTTCCCTTCCTTGATCCCGCTCTCGTTTCCGCCGCGCAGCAGCCTTCGTCGCGACCTGCTCGTGTCGACGATCGACGCCATGGCGTTCAGCGTGATGGTGGGCTGCGGGGAGACCTACTTTTCCGCCTTCGCCCTGGCCCTCGGGCTGGGGCCGGTCGCCGCCGGCATGGTGGCGGCGGTGCCGGTGCTCTTCGGCGCCCTGCTTCAGCTCGCGTCGCCGCTGGCGGTCGCGAGAATCGGCAGCAACCGCCGCTGGGTGATGGTCTGCACGCTCGTGCAGGCATGCTGCTTCATCCCGATGGTGTGGTGGGCGATTCGCGGCGACGCGCAACTCTGGGAACTGCTCGCCGCCGCCTCCATCTACTGGTCGGCCGGAATGGCGAGCGTTCCCGCCTGGACCGCCTGGATGGCGTCACTCGTGCCGGACCAGCTCCGCACGCCGTACTTCGCCAACCGCAATCGCCTCAGCCAGTTCGCCGTCTTTCTCGGCTTTGTGCTCAGCGGCCTCGTGCTCCAGTGGGGCGAGGCGCGAGACTCGCTGCTCATCGCGTTCGCGGCGATGTTCGTCGTGGCCGGAGTGGCGCGGCTGGTATCGACCGCATGCCTGTGGTCGTGTCGGGAGCCGCGTCAGCCCGAGGTCGATGGCACGGCCGCTGCCGAGGCAACGCCGCTGGCCCAGCGGGTTACGGGTGCCCTCCGTGGCATGGCCGGCCGCAGATCGGGTCGGCTCGTTGCCTTCCTGTGCTGCTTCGTGTTCGGCACGCAGATGGCCGCGCCGTACTTCACGCCCTACATGCTCCGGGAACTTGGCTTCTCATACCACGCCTTCATGCTCGTGTTCGGGACGGCCTTTCTCTCAAAGGCCCTTCTGCTTCCCGCCATCGGCCGCCTCGCATCGCGGGTGGGGCCGCTCCGCCTGATCTGGATGGCCAGCCTCGCGATCGTGCCGCTGGCGCTGCTCTGGCTGCCTTCGAGAAACGTTGCCTACCTCTGCGGCGTGCAGGTGGTGGCCGGGGCATGCTGGGCGGCCTACGAGTTGGCGGTCATGCTCATTTTCTTTCGGGAAGTGCATGCCGAGGAGCGGACCGGCGTCGTCTCGGTCTACAACCTCGGGGTCGCCGTGGCCACGGTTGCCGGTGCCGCGACGGGTGGGCTGATCCTCCGCTCACTCGGTGAGACGTGGCAGGCCTATGCGACCGTGTTCGCGGTGTCGTGTCTCGCGAGGCTTGCGGCGATCCCGGTCCTCCGCCGCGCGATGGCGACCAGCTGACCTCAGCCCGCCGGCATCGAGGCCTCGCGGGCGAGGCTGTCGAGGAAGGTCCGGGCCTTGCCATACTCGCCGGCCGGATACTCCGTGACCCGAGTCTTGAGCGCGTCGATGAACTTGGTGATGGTCTGCTGGATCGCCTGGTAGTCGGAATACTGGATGCTGCCGCCCGTCTCAGCACGATGGGCGAAGAGCGGGTCGAGCCGATCGCGATAGGGCTTGTAGCCGTCGCCGGTGAGGATCATCGGATACTGGATGTGGCCGGTCACGGGGTCGAGCTGCGTGGACCCAAGTCGCGGTGGGGCGGCCATCTTCGCCATTCGGATCGCCTGGTCCTGGGTCACCGGCGGCCCCGCCGCCTCGGCGCGCTTGTCGCGGTTCTCCTTCCGCATCTCGAAGTATGTCTCGGTCCAGCGAAGCCGGTTTTGGATTTCGAGGGTCTTCGCATCCTCCCAGTTCTTGGCGGCTTCCGAGTTCTGAAGGTTTTGGTAGCCCTGCGCCCGCATCACCTCCGACATGCCGTAGTCGGCTGCCTGGCCGGCGGTCGAGGCGTAGCCGCCGCGGTTGTAGCCCATGCCGCCCCACTGGGCGGTGGCGACTCCCGATGCCATGCCGCAGCACGCGGCGAGCAGCAAACGGATGGAAGGCGACGTCGTGCGAGTCATGGCAGGGGCCTCGGGGAACGTGGGCGGATCGAGTGGGGCGTGGCTTGGAAAACTCACGATGCCGAAAAACTGGCCCCAAGTATACTCAGACCCCGTCGGATGAGCGATGGAGATTTGGCCGGGCGCGGCGGCACGGAGCCGTGAGGCGTCCCGCACAACGAGACTCGTTTTCGGGAGTATCAGCCAGCATGACCCGCCAGCCTCATCAGTTCCTTTCGGCCGTGGGAACGGCCGTGATCGCAGCCCTGTTCGTGGCAGGGTGCACCAAGACCAAGCAGCCCCCACAGCCGGTTGCGAAGGCCACCGCCGAGGCGAAGTCCGAAGCTGCGGCAAACGTCAAGCAGGTCCCTGCGCCCGCCGCGGATCAGCCTGCCGACGCGCCGACGATCGCCATCGGCGACCTCGTAAAGAAACTCGCTGCCGCCGCCGA
The DNA here is from genome assembly GCA_003669255.1 of Planctomycetota bacterium. Taxonomy (GTDB): domain Bacteria; phylum Planctomycetota; class Planctomycetia; order Pirellulales; family UBA1268; genus QWPN01. The sequence goes on from QWPO01000135.1 coordinate 3,682, forward strand.
TAGTGGCGAGCGGGTGCTCGTGATCGATGAGATTGGTGCCATTGGACAAAACGCATTGCCGGCCCTCGACGCGCTCGTTGCAGCCTTCGCCGACGCGGATCCACGCGTTCGCTGGCATGCCACGCGGGCCGTTGGGCTGATCGGCGAGGATGCCCGGTCGGCGCTGCCCGCGATCGTCAAGCTGCTGACCGACGCTGACCCGATCGTGGTGACCCAGGCCGCCGCGGCGCTCGGCACGATTCGTGAGGACGACGGTCGCGAGCAGATTCCGGCCGCCGACGCCGCCACCTATGCCGCCGTGATCGATCCGCTCGCCGGCGCGGCCGTTCATCCTGACGGACGTGCCCGTCGCGCCGCCGTTCGGGCGCTTCGGCGATACAAGTCGCTCGCCGACATGGGGCCGATCGTCACCAAGCAGTTGGCCGACGCCGATCCGGGCGTCGTGATCTCGGCGCTGCAGACGCTGGCCGACATGGGGGACGACGCCGTGCCGCTTCTCACGGAGGCCCTGAAAGACCCGAAGTCGAGATACTGGGCCGAGGTGGCGCTTGCGGAGATCGGGCCCGACGCCGCCCCGGCGACTGCGGTCTTGGCGCAGGCGGCCGAAGAGGGAGCGACCGAAGAGCGTCTCCAGGCCATTCTGTCGCTGGCCGCCATTGGCGAGCCCGCCGCGTCGGCGGCACCCGTGGTCGTCAAGGCGCTCGACTCCGAGGACGCGGCGCTGCACCTCCCCGCCGCCTTCGCGCTGGGTCGCATGAAAGCTTCCGCCGGCGACGAGAGCCTGAAGAAGCTGGCGGCAGGAGACGATCCGTTTCTCGGGAGTGTGGCGGCCTGGTCACTCGCCCGCATTCACCCCGACGACAAGCAGCTCGTGGAAGACGCCGTCGCCCGGCTTCGCAAGGGGCTTGCCCATCCCGATCCCGATGCCCGCGCCGCCAGTGTGAACGGCCTCTCAGACCTTTCTGACACACTCGCTGATGACGCCCGCGCGCAACTCGCGGGCGAGTTTCTGGGCCTACTCACTGACGCTGATCCAGAGACTGGCCGGGCGGCAGGGGCGGCGTTGATCCGGCTGGGTGGGGCGGCCGTTCCCGGCTTGCGGGCGAAACTCGCCGACCCGGCGCTGCGGCTCAATGTCATGGAGATCCTGTCTGCGATGGGGCCTGCTGCGAAGCCCGCGATTGGCGAACTCGTGACCGCTCTCGGTGACGCGGATCCGGAATGCCGGGGCGATGCCGCGGTGGCGATTGGCGCGATCGGCGCCGACGCAGCCGAAGCCGTGCCGCAGCTTCAAACGCTCGTGGCCGACACCTCGGCAGCCGACGGTCTGCGGTACGCGGCCGCGTACGCGCTCGGAAAGATCGGTCCAGCGGCGGCCGCTGCGGAGCCGGTGCTCCGCGAACTCTCCCAGTCGCCGGACGAACTGATGGCCACGGTGGCCACGTGGGCAGGCCTCAAGATCAAGCCAGACGACGCGTCGCAGTTCGAGCACGCGATCCCGTTGCTGCGTCGGGCGCTTCGCGGCGACCGGGAGATGGTGCGACTGGAGGCTGCCGTGGCGCTTGGCGACATCGGCCCGGCTGCGGCGTCGGCGATCCCGATCCTCGAGTTGGTGTCCGAAGAAGACTCGGTGAAGCAGGTCCGCGCGGCAGCCGCCGCAGCGCTTGCAAAGATCCGGGCCAAGTAGTCCGGGGCACGCGAAGCTTGAGGCGTTGCAGGTGCTCGGGGCTGCCAATGCCCCTCGCTGTCCTCCCGTAGCACAGGTTTTCAACCTGTGTGCCTTTCCGGCTCGCATTGATCTCAACGCCGAGCATGTCTCCCGCCGGCTGCTCCCCCTTCCGGAATCGGATGTGAGGGATGATGTTGCGAGGGGCTGCCAGTGCCCCGAGAGCCGGGCTATGGAAGCAAGCGCAGCCAGGATGGCGAAGCGCAGCGGACATGCAGTGAGCGTCGGGCAGGATGCCCGACGCGAA
>QWPO01000097.1 GCA_003669255.1 Planctomycetota bacterium
CTCCGCGGGGAGCAGACGGAGGGTGATCTGCGGGGCCGCGCCAGCCGGATGGACCCGATCCCAGATCTCGACACACTTCGCGTCCATCTCGACCGGCTGGCCGAGCGAGGGCTGGTGATCTGGCTGTCGCCGCCCGGCCGCGGTCGGATGCTCACGCACGGGCTCCTGCCGGAGGAGAAGCTCGAGAAGGTGCGGCGTGAACTTGGCCTGGCGATGGCGGCTGCGGCCCAAGCGGCACCGGCGGCCGAATGCCACCGGGAGGAAGACGACGGTGGCGAGCCGTTGCCGGCAAGGCAGTCGCTGGCTCCGGCATCGGCCACCGGTCACCTCGAGTCGCGGATCGCCGACCTCGAACGCGAAGTGGCGGCGCTGCACGCGCGGCTCAAGGCGCTCGAAGACGCGCTCGGCTGAGCTTTCACGTAGGTGCAGGTTGTCAACCTGCACCTGAAGCAACGCTGGCTGCGCTTCGGCACAGGTTGCCAACCTGTGCTACGTGGCTTCCAGGAGCGTAGGTTTTCAACCTGCGCTGCACCACGCCGGATGCCGTTTCAGCCCAGGTTGAAAACCTACGCTATGTTGGGCCGAGGCGAACGTCCGGCGACAGGGCACGGGCAGGCCCGAAGCGGGTCATTCATGCTTGCCGAGCCACTTCTCGAGGATCCGCTCGCGCGTGCCATCTTCACGCATCCGCAGGATCGCGGTGTTGAGCTCCTCGCGAAGCGGGCTGCCGTTGGGCAGGGCGATGCCGAAGTCGAATGACTCGAAGATCGGTCCGACGACGGTCAGGCCGTCGCCGCCCATCTGCTTGATCATGAACATCAGTGATTCATTCTCGCCCACCACCGCCTCGACCATGCCCAGCGAGAGCGCCTCGAGCGCATCGCGGACGGTTGCATACTCCCGGACGATGCCTCCCCGCTGCGTCGCGCAGGTCGCCGCGACGGAGGCCGTCTGGCAGCCGACAGTCCGGCCCGCCAGGTCTCGCGGACCGTGGATCACGCCCGTCACCTGCTCCGCTGTCATCGTGGCGGTGAGAACGCTGGTGAACGCCGCCAGCAGGCCGATGCCCCCGATCATCCACGCGAAGGCGATGAGTCGTCCCACTGGTCCGTCGACGTGCTTGTCGTCGCACCCGCCGGTGACGATCGTCGAGGCGATCCACCAGATCGACTCGATGACGCCCCGCGGATACTCGGGCGGAAACGACTGCGGGTTGTGGGACCGCTCGGCCCACCAGAGCAAGTGGCCCGAGAGCAGTGCCAGGGCGAGCACGACTCCCGCGAGCGCCAGCAACTTCCAGGAGAGCAGCGAGCGGATCGCCGCCAGAAAGCCGGTGTCGTTCTTTTGCCGCACGGCCAGCCGCAGGCCCGAGTGAAAGACGGAATGCGTGAGGTCGAAGATTCGTTCCCGCTCCTCGGTGATCGCCAGCGGGCCCAGCGAGACGTCCACGTCTCCATCCTTGACCGCCGTCATGAGGTCCATGAACGTCCCCTTGCGGACGTACTCAGTGGTGAGGCCAAGCCGCCGGGCGAGTTCTTCCCAGATGTCGATCATGGCGCCAAACGGACGGTCACCAGAGAACTCGACGGCCGTGGCGATTGGGGCGACTGCCACCCGCAGTCGCTTGCCGGCCAGGGGGCGTTCCTCTGCCACGGCTTCGGAATCAGCCGCGCTGCCCATTCCAGCACTGCTGCAGGCCACGCAGACCAACGCCAGCCCGATCCAACGGAGTCCTGTCGATACTGTGCCCATCACGTCACGTTTGCTTCCGGGTGGCTTCTCTGTGGGGCGAGGGCCAGCAGTGCGGCCCCGACGACGAGACATCCTAACGCGGCTCCGACTGCCCAAGCAGGTAGGCCCGGCGTGGAGATGGTGAGGGCATCGAGTTCCGCCGGTGAGGCGGCCGCAACCAGGAGCACGGGAGTCGCATTGTGGGCGGCATGGGCGACGATGGCCGGCAGGATGCTCCCGGTTGCAAGCACAAGCCCACCGAGGACAAGCCCCATCACGAACGTCTGGGGCATCCGCTCAGGGAGGAGGTGAAAGGCCGCGAACGCGGCGGCCTGGGCGACAACGGCGACGACGGCCCGCCGCCTCGTCGGCCGCGACCCGACGAAGGCCGACAGGACCCAGCCGCGAAAGAAGAGCTCCTCGCAGACTGCCGGCATGACGGCGAGGGCCAGCACAGTGGCCCAGGTTGGGCTGCGCTGGATCAGGTCGACAATCTGGTTGGCGAACTGCCTGGCCTCGGGAGAAACCTCGCCCCTCCAGGCGGCGAGCGCCACGGCGGCACCGATGACGAACAGCCCGCTGCCGAGGAGTGCGGCCCCGGCGAGAGCGGCCCCCGCTCGAGGCCATGAGCCGCCGGGCAGGCGGATCGCAAACGCGTCGCGGGCGTCGACCCGCTGCCACCAGGCGACTGCCAGGAGCGGCAGGAGCACCGCCACGGACTGCTGCACGATCAGCGCCGGAACGAACTCGCCGGGAGCGAGCCCCTGGGCGTACCAGAGTGCCGCGAATCCCATCGCGACGACACCACAACCCTGCCAGACGGTCGGCATGCTTCTGTGGGGCGGCCGCCGGAATCCTCGCGTCGCCTCCTCGGGGCCTCGGAAGAGGATTTCCTCGTTGGCCACGATCTGCGCCGTGACGGTGAGCAGGAGCCAGGTGAGTGCGATCGATGACAAGACGGAGATCGCGAGGGCGACGGGGAGTTCCAGGCTGGATTGCGGGGCTGAACCGTCCACAGTTGGACCCACATGGCCCCAGCCTCCGAAAGTGGAGAGCATCGATTTCGCGACGGCAACATGGCCGGCGAAGGGAACGGCCGGCAGCCAGAGTCGGCCCTCCACGCCCGGAACCAGGGCCACACCCGCGAGCGCGGCGATCAGCATGACGACGGGCGTGAGCGTGTTTTGGGCCTCCTTGGCGCTCTTGGCCGCCGCCGTGACCGTCAGGCACAGGGCCGAAGCCACCGCGGCGAGGCCCGCGTAGGAGATGAGTGTGAGCAGCCCGCAGGCGGCGAGGTCGCCCGCCCCGAGCCCGGAGGCAAATCCACCAGGGAGGAAGCGGCTGAGCACCGTCGAGGTCAGCACGATCGAGATCGCGTTGGCTGCGAGCGTGGCGAGGGTCACCGCGAACACCGCCAGGAACTTCCCGGTCACGACGTCGAACATCGGGCACGGCGAGATAAGCAGTGTCTCGATCGTGCCCCGCTCCTTCTCGCCGGCGATCGCGTCGATCGCTGGGTAAAAGGCCCCGGTCGCGGTGAGTAGGGCGAGAAGCACAAGCACCGCCGCCGTGACTGCCGGCAGGATGTCGCGGACGGCTGCCGCGGAGCCTTGCGGCACGTCGCCGGTGAAGTTGACCCGCAGCGGCTCGATCAGGCTCGCAGGCAGGCCGGCGCGGCGCAGCCGGATCAGGCGAGCCTCGTCGGCGAGGCCTCGCATCACGGCGAGCACGTTCTCCTTCACTCGGCGATCGGGTGGCCGGACGGTCGAGAGCCGTACTTCGAGCGGCAGGGTGCCGGCGCCGTCGAGCTTCGACAGGCTACCGCTGGGAACGTCGATCCAGGCATCCGCGGCCCCCTCGTCGATCAGCGATTGGGCCGACTGTGGATCGACCACCCGTGCGGTGATTGTCTCAGGCCAGCCCTCGGGCCTTCCCTCCTCGCGTTCGGCCAGCATGCCGATCCGAATCGCGAGCGGCTCGGCATTGGTGCCCGAGAAGACGAAGTCGAGCCGCTGCGACTCGGCCCGACGGTCGAGTTCGAAGATCGCCGTACGGATGCCCAGCGTGCTGGAGAGCGCCAGCAGCGGATACATCGCCATCGGCATCACGAGCGTGATGAACAGCGCCCGCCGGTCACGGATGAACTCGAGCAGATCGCGGCGGGCGATCGCCAGTCGGGCAGGCCACCCGCCTGTCGGATGCGGTGAACTCACGCGGCACCTCCGCCGATCGTGGCGAAGAAAGCCTCTTCGAGACCACCAGATCTGTCGGCGACGAGTTCCGCCCGGCTGCCTGCGGCGACGATCCGACCGGCATCGATGATCACGAACCGGTCGCAGCGATGCTCGATCTCGTGGAGGCGGTGGGTCGACACGAGAATCGTGCGGCCTTCGGCCCGCAGGCTCTGCAGCATGGCAAACAGGTCACGGGCGCCGACCACGTCGAGGGTGCTGGTCGGCTCGTCGAGGACGAGTGCCGGAGGGTCGTGAACGAGTGCCCGCGCCAGCGAAACACGCTGCCGCTGGCCCGACGAGAGCCGACCACAGGGTCGGTCGAGAAAGCTTCCGAGGTCGAGCGACGCGGTGAGCCATGCGATCCGGTCGGCGAGGAGTCGCCTCTCGATGCCATGGAGCCGGCCGGAGGAATCGAGAACCTCGCGGGGCGAGAGCCGGTCGGCAACGCCGGTCGTCGCCGACACGTAGCCGAGACTGCGGCGGACGCCGATGGGGTCGGTGCGAACATCATGGCCCGCGACCCGCGCCATGCCCGACGTCGGCGTGAGGAGCGTCGCCACGCCCCGCATCGTGGTGGTCTTCCCGGCGCCGTTTCCGCCGAGGAGGCCGACCATCTCGCCGTCAGCCACATGGAACGAGACACCGTCGACGGCCCGCACGGTCATCCCGCCGCCCGCGCGATATTCCTTCACGAGATCGCGGACCTCGATCATCGGCGGCCTCGCGCCGCCCGCGAGTGGCTCACTGCTCCATGACCTCGGCTTCCTTCGTTCTCGCGAAGTCGCCGACGCTTCCCTCGTACTTCTTCGTCAGTTCCTGGACGTCTTCCTTGCAGCGGTCGCAATCATCCTCGGTGAGGCCACCGTCACCCTTCTCGGTGTCGGCCGCCTTGTTGGCGTCGCGGCGGACGTTGCGAATCGCGACCTTCGCCTCCTCGGCGAGTTCGCGGATCCGGGCCGACATCTTCTTGCGGACGTCGGCCGACAGCGGCGGGATCACGATCCGGATCAGGCGGCCGTCGCTCTGGGGGTTGAGGCCCAGGTCACTCGCCTGGATGGCCTTCTCGATGTCCTTGATCGTGGTGGGATCGAAGGGCCGGACGACGATCTGGTTGGGCTCCGGTGCACCGACGCTGGCGAGCGCCTTGATCGGCGTGGGCGAGCCATAGACCTCGACACGCAGGGTGTCGACGAGGCCGGGGTTGGCCCGGCCGGTGCGGATTCCGGTGAGGGAGTGGCGGAACACGTCGACGGCCTTCTCCATGCGTTCTTCGGCGTCGAGCAGAATGTCGTCGAGCGGCATCAGCGGAGCTCCTGGGTTCGCGGATGATCGGAGTATACGCGGTTCGTATACGGCTCACACTTGAGCCGGAACTGCCCACGTAGGTGCAGGTTGTCAACCTGCACTAGCATCCCGCGGCGGCTCGGGGCTGCCCATGCCCATCGCCGGACGCTCGCTGCGGCCATGCGACTGTCGCGCCGTCGCCGCCGTCCCGGCGTCGGCTCCGGCTTACGGTCGCCGGGCGCAGCCCGGCTCCCAGCATCCTGCCCTCCACTCGCTCGATGCTGACTTCGCTCCGCCATCCATGGCTTCGCTCGTCAGCAACGCCGGCTCCCGGGCACGGGCAGCCCCTCGCTGCGAGCTCTCCCAGTAGCACAGGTTTTCAACCTGTGTGTCTCC
>QWPO01000137.1 GCA_003669255.1 Planctomycetota bacterium
GGAGCCCGGACTTTCCTCCCGCCACGGCATCGAACCGGCGCAAGCCGGCCGACAACCGCGGCCGGCGATCACCCGGTCCGCTCCAGTCACTTCAGTCACCAGTCTATCGTCCCGCGCGACCCACCGCCGCCTTGACCATCCCGGACGCCGGTCGTACCTTCAAAAGACAGGGGCACGTGCGAGTTTTTCTATGGCCATCACAGACTTCTCCGGTGACTTTCGCGTGTACGGTGAACTGCTTCCGGTCGGCGGTGGCGACCCCATTCCGCTGCTCAAGCCGACGCTCACCGTGGGCCGCCGCGAAAGCGCTGACATCGTGCTGCGGTTCCCGAATGTCTCGGGCAACCACTGCGAGCTTGCGATCGTCGACGGCTTCTGGATGATCACGGATCTGCGGAGCAGCAACGGCACAAAGGTGAACGGCACCCGGGTAACGGAGCAGCGGCTGCAGCCCGGCGACAAGATCGGCATCGCCAAGCACACCTACGAGATCTCCTACGAGCCGGCGAAACTGGGCGCCTCCGCTCCCGCGGAGGAGAAGGCTCCACAGGAAAACTTGTTCGGACGCTCACTTCTTGAATCCGCCGGGCTCGAGAACAGCCGGCCCGGTTCCCCTGCCAAGCCCCGTCGCCCCGCCACCTGACCGACGCCGCATGGCCAAACCCCGCAAGCAGCGCGTCGAGTTTCGCAAGAACCGCTCGACGCGCCGCCGCGACGGGGATCTCACGAGGACCCTCGGCGACGACCCCGACGCCGCCGCCGACCGCGCCACCTCGGAACGGATTTCCGGCAAGGGCGACCTCACCCGCAAACGAACCGTGGTGGCCCACGACGTCGACGCCGACATCGACGGGCTTCGCGTGGCCGCCGGCGAGACGGCGTGGCGCGGCCGTGTGCTCAACGTGCACGGCCTCGAGAGCCACGTGCAGGCCGACGACGGCCGCATCGTTCGCTGCACGATGCGCCGCCTGCTCCGCACGATCGCCACCGACCAGCGGCATCCGCTGGCTGCCGGTGACTGGGTTCGCATTCGTGACGTGGGCGACGAAGGAACGATCCAGTCGATCGAGCCGCGGCACCAGTCGCTCTCTCGCGACAGCCGTGGCCGCCGCCACGTGATCGTGGCCAACGTCGACCAGATGATCATCGTCGGCAGCGCCGCCCAGCCCGATCTCAAGCCGGGACTCATCGACCGGCTGATCGTGGCGGCCGAGTCGGCGGGCATCCGACCGTTGATCTGCCTCAACAAGGTCGATCTCGTTGACCCATCCGCCCTCGTGCCGCTCGCCGGTGTGTTCGCCCGCATGGGCTATCCCGTCGTGCTCTGCTCGACGGTCACGGGCATGGGCGTGGCCCGCCTTCAGGCCGAACTCCGCGGCCGCGTGACTGCCGTCGTCGGGCAGAGTGGCGTCGGCAAGTCTTCGCTGCTCAACGTCCTCGACCCCGACCTCGACCTCCGAGTCGCGGAAGTGAGCCGCGAGAACGAGAAGGGCCGCCACACCACGACCACCGCCCGGCTCCTGCCCCACCGGTTCAACGGCTGGTTCGTCGACACGCCGGGCGTGCGGCAGTTCCAACCCTGGCAGCTCGTGCCCGCCGAGGTGCCGAGCGCCTTCCGCGACCTCCGGCCGATCGCCAACCTCTGCCGCTTCCCCAACTGCACGCACGACCACGAAACCGGCTGCGCCGTCAAGGACGCCGTCGCCGACGGGCTCCTCGACGTGCGCCGCTGGGAGAGCTGCCGCCAACTCGCCGTGGGTGACGAACCTCGTGAGGAGGATGAATGAAGGATCGAAACCGCAAGGGCGTGCAGAGCGAGCTGGCCGTGCTCGTGGGCGTATTCCTCGACGCACCAATCGATCCCGAACAGCCGCTCGCGGAACTCGCCGGTCTGGCGGCGACCGCCGGTGCCCGCGTGGTCGGCAAACTGACTCAGCGGCGGGAACGACCCGACCAGACCACCTACCTCGGCAAGGGCAAGGTCGGGGAACTCCGCGGCGTCGTCGAACACCACGACGCCGACATCGTGATCTTCGACAACGACCTCTCGCCGGCGCAAATCCGCAACCTCGAACAGGCGCTGGAGGTGAAGGTACTCGACCGTTCGGAGGTGATCCTCGACATCTTCGCGGCCAGGGCGCGGACCTACGAAGCCCGGCTCGCCGTGGAACTCGCACAGCTCGAATACTCCCTGCCCCGACTGAAGCGGATGTGGACCCACCTCTCGCGGCTCAAGATGGGGATCGGCATGCGCGGCCCGGGCGAAAAGCAGCTCGAAGTGGACCGCCGCCTCGTCGAGAAGCGGATCCACGATCTCAAGACGGAACTCGCCGAGATCCACAGCCGCCGCGAGCGACAGGTGGCATCCCGCCACGACCACATGACCGTTTCGCTCGTCGGCTACACCAATGCCGGCAAGAGCACGCTGCTCAACGCCATGACCGGCGCCGACGAACTGGCCGAAGACAAGCTCTTCGCCACACTCGACACGCGAACCCGCCGCTGGCGGCTGCCCGGCTGGGGGCCGGTGCTCCTCAGCGACACCGTCGGCTTCATCCGCGACCTGCCTCACAGGCTGATCGCGAGCTTCAAGGCCACGCTCGAGGAGACCCGCCAGGCCGACCTGCTCCTCCATGTGGCCGACGCGTCGAGCCCGCTCGTCGACGTCCAGATCGCCGCGGTTCGCGGCGTACTCGAGGAACTGGGCGTGGATGAGAAGGACACGCTGCTGGTGCTCAACAAGCTCGATGCGGTGCCCGATCTCGTGACCCGCGATCGGATCCTGGCCCGCTATCCGCACGCGATCGGAATCTCGGCCCGCTCGGGAGCCGGGCTCGCCGAACTTGCCCAAGCAGTGAGCAACGCCCTGGGCCGTGGATTCCGCGACGTCGACGTCGAAACTGACCCCGGCAACGGCCGGCTCCTCGCCTGGCTCGGACGCCACGGCGAGGTGCTCTCGCGGCGGTTCAGTGACGACCGCGTGGTGGTCCACTGCCGCGTGCCGGCGGCGCTGCTCGGCCGGATTCCGGAGGGCGAGGCGACCGTGCGGCCGCACGCCCACCCCGACGTCGCTCCCGCTGTGCCGCAGCCCTGCCCGTCGGATCCCGAGCCACACCCCGCGCCGTAGTGACCTCATGCCCTTCGGCCGTCGCCGCATTGCCGGCAAACGATTCATCGTGACGGGCGCCTCCTCGGGAGTCGGTCGCGCCGTCGCGGTCGAACTGGCTCGCCGCGGGGCGCGGGTGCTCGTGACCGCCAGGCGTGAGGAGCGGCTTGAAGACCTCGCCCGATCCGTCGCCATACCCATGCCGCACCTCGCCGGCGATATCTGCGACCCTGAGTTCCGCTCGCGACTGGTCGCCACGGCTGCCGAACGGCTCGGTGGGATCGACGGCGTGGTCGCGGCTGCCGGCGGTGGAGCGATCGGCCGCTTTCAGGATCTCGCGCCCGACACGTTCGCCCGGATCATGGACCTCGACTTCACCGCGCCCGCCGAACTCGTCCGCGTCGCGCTGCCGGTGCTCGTCCGCGGCGACGATCCCGTGATCGTGTTCATCGGCTCGATTCTGGGCCTCCATCCCCTGCCCCTCCACGGCGAATACTGCGCCGCCAAGGCGGCCCTCAAGTCCCTCGCTGGTACGCTCCGGACGGAACTTGCGGCCGACGGTGTCGGTGTGCTGCTCGTCGACCTCGGGCCGACGCAGTCGGAGTTCTGGGACGCGCTCGTGGTCGGCGACCGCCCCCCTTGGTCGCGAGGCCGGCGGATGCCGGCCGAGACGGCGGCGCGGGCGATCGCGACCGCTATCGAGCGGAGACGTACCGAGATCGTGCCGGGCTGGCAGGCGCGGGGTTACGCCCTTGCCGCCCGGTTCATGCCTCGCCTGATCGATCGTGCCGCCGCGCGACACTTGAAGGCAACGGCTCGCGGCGGCGCTTCTGCACCGCGTTCGTAGTGCACAAAGGGCGCGAAGGCTGGTGGTGGTTCACCCCACGCCTCACGGCGTTGGGCTTGCACAGGCTCCGTACAAGCCGAAGGCCGTAAGGCCTCGGGCGAGCAACGCTGGGCACGGCTTAAGGAGAATCCATCGAACGGCGGGCGGCCTCGAGCCCCTCGCCGATTGCGAGTAGGTCCTCGGCGTCGAGAAAGGCGTCGGTGGCGGAGAAGATTCTGGCGAGCGCCGCCTTGTGGATCTTCATCTTGGTGCCGCCCACGCCGAGGGCGCCGTAGACCACGGCCTGCCCGTCGGCCCGTGCCTTGTCGCCGGCCGACACGCCCTCGATGCCAGAAGGCGGCACGGCGTTGAGATCGATGAACACACGGGCGTTTGCCGCGGCCAGTCGTCCCGCCGAATCAAGGAGCGTGGCTCCCGCCGCTCCTGCAGCCACGATCACATCGGCCGCCGCGAGTACCCGGGCGAATCCTGAGTCGGCCCGGAATCCACCATGGTGCTCGACGGCCTGCAGGTTGGCGGCAGAGACGCCCTTGGCGTCGATGAGTTGCCGCGTGACTGCCTCGGCCCGCTCCCGCGACCGCGACACCACGGCGACGTGGGTTCCCTTGCCCGCCAGCAGTCGGGCGACACGCTGGCCGACAGGCCCGGTGCCACCGAGCACAACGGCGCGACACGGTGCGGCGGCCCCCGCCGCGAGCGGCACGTGGCGTCCCGCCGCCACCACGGCTGCGGCCGCAGTGGTGTTGGCTCCGGACGGATCGACGAGAACGCCGAGCCTCACCGGGCCGAAGAATGTGGACCGAATCTTCGCCGCCACCGCCTCGGCGGCCGCCACATCGGAACCTCCGACGAAGATGGCGGTCGAGGCGAGATCCCCACCGCCGCGGGTGAACATGCCGCCGTGCACCAGCGGGACGACGTTCTCCGCCGTCACGCCGCCGTGCCGCAGGAGCACGTCGGCCCCGGCATCCACGGCGACGATCGCATCAAACGTGCTCGGCTGCGGATCGCAGTCGAGTTGGATGAGCACCTTCTTCGGCATGGCTCTCTCACATGCCGCGACAGCGGCCTCGGCCGCCCGGAGGTGCGGCCGCAGCCCGCCCGGGTGCAACCTTGGCTGCACCCGCGGCGGGCCAAGCCGGCGGGGGCCATGGATGGCCCCGCCGGCGTGAACTCAGAAACCGCGGAACGGGTGCGCGGCCTTGTCCTTCTGGGCGACCATCTCGTCGACGGTCGGCTTGCCCTTCATCGCGTTGGCGATCGAGTCCATCGTCGCCTGATAGTTGTACTCGTAGATCTTCTTGTCGTCGGTGGCGAGCCAGTGAATGAACACGCCGCAGACGATCACGAGGTTCTCTGCATCGCTCTTCGGAATCACGCCCGCAGCCACGCTGTCGGCCACGGCCTTGGCCACGGCAGCCTGCGCTGGTCCAAACATCTGCACCGCCTGCTTGGCGCCCTTGATGGTCACCTTCGTGATCATCACAGTCGACGGCTTGACCGCGAGGTTGGGGGTCAGCACCGCGAGCAGGTTCGAGTGACCCTCGCTCTGGCGGGCCAGGGCGTTGGCGAATGCCACACCCACGGGGCCGTCCTTGCTGCCGATCAGGAGATCGATGTGGGCAATCTCGTTGCCCTCGCCACACAGTGCCTCGCCAACGAAC
>QWPO01000013.1 GCA_003669255.1 Planctomycetota bacterium
AACTTCGTGATCGACTGGCTCGCCACCTCTGGCGAGCGCGTCGTAAACCTCGACAAGCTCACCTACGCTGGCAACGTCCGGAACCTCGACTGCCTGACGGGCAACCCACGGCACACCTTTGTCCGCGGCGACATCGCCGACCGCAGCCTCGTCGAGGGGCTCCTGTCCGAGCACAAGGTGCGGGCAGTCGTCCACTTCGCCGCCGAGAGCCACGTCGACCGGTCGATTCACGGCCCGGGTGACTTCGTCGATACGAACATCGTGGGCACATTCCACCTCCTGGAGGCGACCCGGGCGTACTGGTCGGCGCTGCCACCGGCCGAGAAGGAGGCGTTCCGGTTCCTCCACGTTTCCACCGACGAGGTCTTCGGCACGCTCTCCGCGTCCGATCCGCCCTTCGCGGAGACGAACCAGTATCGGCCCAACAGCCCCTACGCGGCGAGCAAGGCGGCGAGCGACCACCTCGTTCGCGGCCACCATCACACCTACGGGCTGCCGGTCCTGACCACCAACTGCTCCAACAACTACGGGCCTTGGCAGTTTCCCGAGAAGCTCATCCCGCTGATCATCGCCAACGCCCTCGCCGGAAAACCGCTGCCAATCTACGGCGACGGCATGCAGGTCCGCGACTGGCTCTACGTTGGCGACCATTGCTCCGCAATCCGCCGCGTGCTCGAGGCCGGCAGGCTCGGTGAGGTCTATTGCATCGGCGGGTCGAGCGAGAAGCCGAATATCGAGGTGGTGAAAACGCTCTGCGGGATCCTCGACAAGGAACGGCCCCGCTCCGACGGAACGTCGTACACCTCGCTGATCACCTACGTGAAGGACCGGCCCGGTCACGACCGACGCTACGCGATCGACGCCCGGAAGATCTCGGCCGAACTCGGCTGGAAGCCGGCCGAAACGTTCGAGACCGGCCTGCGAAAGACCGTCCGCTGGTATCTCGACCACCAGGACTGGGTGGCCGACGTGACCAGCGGGGGCTACCGCGACTGGATCGCCAAGCACTACGGCTGACCCGGAACCGACGTCCATGAAAATCGTGCTCGTTGGCAAGGGAGGCCAAGTCGGCCACGAACTCCTCCGGCCCCTTGCCGCGATCGGCGAAGTCGTGTCGTTCGACCGCACCGGTGCCAACCTCGAGCGGCCCGACGAACTTTCGGCCCTCCTCCGCCGCGAACGGCCCGACGTGATCGTCAATGCCGCGGCCTATACCGCGGTCGACAAGGCCGAGAGCGAGTTCGAGCGAGCCCAACTCGTCAACGCGACGGCTGTCGGAGCCATGGCCCGGGCGGCCGCCGATCTCGGAGCCACGCTCGTGCACTATTCGACCGACTACGTGTTCGACGGCACGAAGGCGGGCCGCTACGTCGAAACCGACGAGCCGAAGCCCCTCTCCGTGTACGGTGCGACGAAACTCGAAGGCGAGCGGGCCGTCATGGCTTCGGGTTGCCGCCACTGGATCTTCCGCACCACCTGGGTCTACGCCGCCCATGGGCACAACTTCATCCGCACCATGCTCCGGCTCGGACGCGAACGCGACGAACTCCGCGTGGTCGACGACCAGTTCGGCGCACCGACGGCGGCGCGGCTGATCGCCGAAGTGACGGCGGCCTGCATCGGCCGGCTCGCGACCGGTTCGCCCCCCGCCTCGGGCGTCTACCATCTGGCTCCGCACGGCGAGACGACCTGGTGCCGGTTGGCCCGGGCAGCCCTCGCGACAGCCCGCTTGCAGGGCGTGCCGCTCCGCTGCCCCCCCGAAAAAGTGGTCGGAATCGGCACGGCCGACTACCCACTCCCCGCCCGGCGGCCGGCCAACTCTCGGCTCGACACGAGCAAGCTCGAAACTGCCCTCAACATCCGGCTGCCGGAGTGGCAGGATGATGTGCCGGCCGTCGTCGCCGCCATCGTCGCCGAATCCTCCTCCTGATGACCGGATCGCTCCGCATGCAGACACGCAAAGGCATCATCCTCGCCGGCGGCGCCGGCTCCCGGCTCCACCCGGTCACGCTCGCCGTCTCCAAGCAGCTGATGCCGGTCTACGACAAGCCAATGATCTACTACCCGCTGAGCGTGCTGTTGCTCGCGGGCATCCGTGAGATCCTCGTGATCTCCACGCCGCAGGACACGCCCCGGTTCCAGGAACTGCTGGGCGACGGCGCCAGGTGGGGTATCGACATCCGCTACGCGGTGCAGCCGAGCCCCGACGGCCTCGCCCAGGCCTTCATCATCGGTGCCGATTTTCTTGGAGGCGGCCCCTCGGTGCTCGTGCTCGGAGACAACATCTTCTACGGCCACGGCCTCAGCGAGCGGCTCAAGATGGCGAACCGGCAGACGACGGGAGCCACGGTCTTCGCCTATCCCGTGGCCGACCCGGAGCGATACGGCGTGGTCGAGTTCGACCCGAGTGGCCGCGCCCGATCGATCGAGGAGAAGCCGAAAGAACCGAAAAGCCGCCATGCCGTCACTGGGCTGTACTTCTACGACCCACAAGTGGTCGAGATCGCGCGGACCATGAAGCCGAGCCCCCGCGGTGAGCTCGAGATCACCGACGTCAACCGCGTCTACCTCGAGCGGAACCAGCTCGATGTTCAGGTGATGGGCCGCGGCGACGCCTGGCTCGACACTGGCACGCACGACAGCCTCCTGGAGGCAGGGCAGTTCATCCAGTCGCTGGAGAAGCGGCAGGGGCTCAAGATTTGCTGCCCCGAGGAGATCGCCTGGCGGAACGGTTGGATCGACGACACCCAACTTGAGCGGCTCGCCGCACCGCTCGCGAAGAGCGGCTACGGCCGCTACCTGCTCGACCTCAAGAACGAGGAGGGCCGATGAACGTCACCACGACGGCCATCCCCGGCGTGCTCATCCTTGAGCCAAGGATCTTTGAAGACTCTCGGGGCCACTTCTTCGAGAGCTTCAACCACACGGCCTTCGAGAAAGCCCTCGGGGAACCGGTGTCGTTCGTGCAGGACAACCAGAGTTTCAGCCGCGCACGCGTGCTCCGCGGCCTCCACTACCAGGTCGATCGGCCCCAGGGAAAGCTTGTCCGCGCCGTCCGCGGTTCGATCTGGGACGTCGCCGTCGACATCCGTCCTGATTCGCCGGCGTTCGGCACGTGGGTGGCCTGCGATATCTCGGCCGAGAACCGCCGGCAGCTCTGGGTGCCGGCCGGGCTCGCCCACGGCTTCCTCGTGCTCTCAGAGTCGGCCGAGGTGCTCTACAAGACGACCGACTATTACTCGCCCCCGGGCGAGCGGTGCATCGTCTGGAATGATCCCGAACTGGCAATCGAGTGGCCGCTCACGGCCGAGCCGGTGGTGTCGGCGAAGGACCAGCAGGGCTTATCGTTCGCCGAGGCCGTGCCCCGCGTCCAGGCCTAACGCGAATCCAGTCTTGACCCGCCGGCGGCGCGGCCGGCGGTTTCAGAGCTGAGTGGGATTGGGTGCGTCGCCGTAGACTGCCTTTGGATCAAAAGCCTTCTCGTGCTCGAGGAACTCGAGGCTCGTTCCCTGTGCGCGGTCCGCACCAACCGGCACCTTCCGGTAGAAGCACGACCGGTAGCCCACGTGGCAGCTCGCCCCGCCGGCGATCGCGACACGGAGCCAGACGCAGTCCTGATCGTCGTCGATCCGCATCTCGACCACCTTCTGGACGAGGCCGCTGGTGGCCCCTTTGTGCCAGAGTTGCTGTCGGCTCCGGCTCCAGTAGTGGGCCTCACCAGTCTCGATGGTTTTCGTGAGCGACTCTCGGTTCATCACCGCCACCATCAGCACCTCACCCGACGTAAAGTCGGTGGTGACACAGGGGATCAGGCCGGCGGCATCGAACTTGGGGGCCAGATCGTCCCCCTCCTCGACCTGCTCCACGGTCACCCGCTTTCCGAACAGGTTCTCGCTCTCCGACGCGCTTGACACGACACGGCTCCTCGCGAAAGGTTCGACTCGGCTGCTACTATACACCCTGCTTTCCGGCGGTTTTTGCCTGCGGGCGAAGGCGGTCGGACGCGGTCCATTCGCCCCGGAGCTTCGTCATGACGCCCGTTCTTCGCCCCGTCGCCCTGATCGCCGCGACCACCCTGCTGGCGGCCTCGTCGGCATTTGCCAACGACTGGCCAACGTTCCGTGGCCCTGGCCGCACGGCGGTGGCGCCCGACACCGACCTGCTCGAATCATGGCCCGCTGAAGGTCCCCCGGTCGTCTGGGAGACGAAGGGGGCCGGCCGCGGCTACGCCAGCGTCGCGATCGTCGGCAATCGCATCTACACGCTCGGCGACGGGCTCTCGACCGCCGCCGATAAGGACGAGTATCTCTCGTGCTTCGACCGGACCGACGGTCGCCAGCTCTGGAAGACGAAAACGGGCGAGCCCTGGAACGACGGCCAGGAATCCTGGCAGAGTTCCCGCAGCACACCGACCGTCGACGGCGACATCGTCTACGTGATCACGCCATACGGAAAGCTCGTGGCCTGTAAGGCGGCCGACGGCGCCGAGGTGTTTCGTGTCAATCTCAAGGATCGGTTCGGCGGCAAGAAGGGTGACGCTTGGGGCTACAGCGAGTCGGTGCTCGTGGATGGCGACCGGCTCATCTGCACGCCCGGTGGCGAAAAGGCGGCAGTGGTGGCGCTCGACAAGAAGACCGGTGCCGATATCTGGGCCTGCCCGATGGATGACCTCCGCGGCGCCGGCCACTCGTCGATCGTGGTCACGGAGGTGAAGGGACGAAAGATCTACGTGCAGACGACCGCAAGCGGCCCGATCGGCGTGGATGCCGCCACCGGCACGCTCCTCTGGCGGTATCCGATTGAGCAGACGGTGGCGGTGATCCCCACTCCCATCGTCCGGGACGACCTCGTCTTCTTCGCGGCCGGCTACCGGCGGGGCGGTGCCCTGCTCCGCCAGGTGCCGCAGGCCGACGGCGGCGTGAAGATCGAGGAGATCTACGGCCTCAACACCGACCTCGCGAACAAGCACGGTGGTATCGTGCTCGTCGGCGACCACCTCTACGGCGACTCCGACGACAAGGGGATCCCATTTTGTGCCGAACTCATGACCGGCAAGATCGCCTGGAAGCAGCGGGGCAGCGGCAAGAACTCCGCCACCGTGATGGCGGCCGACGGGCACATCTACATCCGCTACTCCGACGGGACGGTGTCGCTGGTGAAGGCCAATCCGGCCGAGTATCAGGAGGTGAGCAGCTTTGCGGTGCCCGGGAGCGGCGACCGGCCGAGCTGGGCCCACATGGTGATCCTCGACGGCCTGCTCTACCTCCGCGAGGGCGACGCGATCCTCTGCTACGACGTGCGGGCGAAGTAGCGGTGCCGTGAAAAAACGCCGCCGGCCGGCCGCGACTCGCGCGGACGACCGGCGGCCAAAGAGAACGTCGCTCGGTCGCGTCAGTCGGCGCAGTCAGCGACGCTGCGGTAGATGAGTCCGCCCACGATGCCACCGACGATCGGTGCCACCCAGAACAGCCAGAGCTGCTGGACGGCCCAGCCGCCGACGAACACGGCAGTGGCGGTGCTGCGGGCCGGATTCACGCTCGTGTTGGTGACCGGGATGCTCACCAGATGGATGAGCGTCAGGCAGAGGCCGATGGCAATCGGGGCGATCATGCTGCCGGCCCGCTTGTCGGTCGCCCCATGGATCACGAACAGAAACACCGCCGTCAGCACCGCCTCGATGATGAAGGCGCTCTGCCAGCCGTAGCCGGTCACACCTGGCACGGCCGACGGAGAGTGGTCGCCATAGCCGTTGCTGGCAAAGCCGCTGGCAACGGCGTCGAATCCGGGCAGGCCGCTGGCCACGAGGTAGAGGATGCCGGCGCCGGCGATGCCGCCGACGACCTGGGCGATCCAGTAGGGAATCATGTCCTTGGCCGGAAACCGGCCGCTGGCCACGAGGCCGGCCGTTACCGCCGGATTGAGGTGGCAGCCCGAGATGTGGCCAATCGCCGTCGCCATGGAGAGCACCGTGAGTCCGAAGGCTAGCGAGACGCCAGTGAAGCCGATGCCGAGGTCAGGATACGCCGCGGCCAGCACCGCGCTGCCGCAGCCACCGAGCACGAGCCAGAAGGTGCCGATCGCCTCGGCGAGAAGTTTGCCGGTCATTGCTAGAAGAATCTCCAAAAGGATGTGCGGGAGAGCCCCGCCCGCCTCTGGCGGCCGACTTCCCGGCTGGGCAACACGCTAAGCGGGAACAACCGTGATGGTCAACGGCAATCGCAGCCGGAGACGAGCCGCGCCGCCCGTCAGCGCAGCAGTGCCAGCAGCCGTGGCCCAAAGATCACAAGGCCCACCATGATCGCCGCTCCGACAGCGACAAGGACGGCGGCACTTGCCGTATCGAGGGCGTCCTTGACCCGCTGATCGGGCCCCGAGTCGAGTGCTCGGGCGAGCGACTCGACCGACGTATTGAACACCTCAGCCGCGATCACGCCACCGATCGACAGGGCGACGAGGCACCACTCCACGGGGCTGATTCCCAGCCACGCGGCCAGCGCGACCGCCGCGGCCGCAACCGGCAGGTGAGCCGCGAAGCTCCACTCGGTGGACACGGCGTGATACAGCCCACGGAAGGCGTCGCCGAACTTCTGCAGCCACGATCGCTTCGGCGGCGTCCAGCCGGGCGTCGACACCGTCAACCTACCTTCACGTAGGGATCGCCCTTCTTCCAGTTGCACGGGCAGAGTTCGTCGCTCTGCAGCGCGTCGAGCACGCGAATCACCTCGGCGACGTTACGGCCGACGCGACCCTGGTTGACGTCGACCCACTGGATCACGCCGTGCGGATCGACGATGAACGTCGCCCGGAGGCAGTAGCCCTCTGTCTTCTCGAGGATCCCGAGTTCCGGGGCGAGTTTCTGGGCGGCGATCAGCGGATAGCCGAGATTGGTGAGATCGGAATGGCCGCGCCGCCAGGCGAGGTGCGACCACTCGTTGTCGGTGCTCCCCCCGACGACCATCGTGTCGCGATCGGCGAACGCTTTGAGCTGCTTGTTGAACTCGGCGAGTTCGGTCGGGCAGACGAACGTGAAGTCCTTCGGGTAGAAGAAGTAGATCACCCACTTGCCCGCATAGTCGGCATTGGTGAGCACCTTCATGTCGTCCTTGCCCGTGCCCACGCAGGCCTGGCAGGAGAACTGCGGAAACGTGTCGCCAACGGTCAGCATGCCTGGAATCTCCACGGAAACGGTGTGGGGCGGATTGCGGCCACGGGCGGAGTGTACGGAGGGGCCGAAGCCCCTTCAACACGGTTTACGCCATCAACCCGCTCGAGCCTTCATACTAGGGTCCCGATGACCGCCGACCAGCAGGACCACAGCCGCCGCGCGACTCCTCGCATCTGCCACGACCCGGTGTCGGGGCGACCGGTGTTCGTGGCGCCCCAGCGCGGGGGCAAGCCCGACGACCGTGCCCTCGCCGCGCGTCTCGGTGACTCGGGCGATCCCCGGGAATGGTGCCCGTTCTGCGCGGGCAACGAGTCGCGAACGCCTCCCGACCTGGCTCGGGCCCCGGCCGATCCGGCGCTGCCCTGGCGGGCGCGGATCGTGCCCAACACCTTCCCGATCACGGTGCCGGCCGCGCGGCAGACAGAGGGCGAAGAGCACCGGGAGGCGGTTGGTATCCACGACGTCGTGATCGAATCGCCACGGCATGACCGCTCGATCCTCGATGTCGATCCCGACGCGTGGCGCGACGTTTGGTCGCTCTGCCGGCAGCGTCTCGCCGTCGCAGCCAGCCTGGATTCGCTCGCCTGGGCGACCGTCTTCAAAAACTCCGGCCCGAAGGCGGGCGCCTCACTCGAACACGTCCACAGCCAGATCGTCGGCCTTGATGTCGTGCCGCCCGCGATTGACGCTGAACTGAGCGCCGTGCGTCGAGACGCGACGACCTTCCCGCGGCTGCTCGAGGCCGCCCGCCGCCGCGGGCGCATCGTCGCTGAGCGGGGCGACGTCGTGGCGCTCGTGCCGCCGGCGCCACGGCAGCCGTATGAGACGTGGATTGTGGCCACGTGCCCGGAGCCGTACTTCCACACAGCGTCTCCGGCGCGAGTCGCGGCGGTCGCCGAACTGACCCGCGACCTCGTGGGCAGACTGGAGCGGCTCGCCCCCGGCTGTCACTACAACTGGTGGCTGCATCAGGCGCCGTTTCCGCAGTCGCTGAACGACGACCGGGTCGCCACCTCCTGGCACTGGCACTTTGAGATCGTGCCCCGGCTCTCGGAGTTTGCGGGCTTCGAGATCGGCACGGGCTGCCACATCACGACCCGCTCGGCCGAGGAGTCCGCGGAGATGCTCCGCGATGCGGGGAGCTAGCCGGTCGCAAGAGCCAGCCAGTCGATGCCGGGTGGCATCCGCTCGGCGCCGTGGTCGAGGATCGTAACCGGCACGCCCGTGCGGCGGCCGATCTCGGCGGCAGCCTCGCGGGCAATCGTCCGCGGTGAGACAGGGCCATCATCGTCGCCTGGCGGTGTCGTGTGGGAGAGGACCACGGCGGCCAGGTGAAGCCCTTCGGAGCGGGCCGCGCGGACGATTCCCAGCGTCCTGCCGATCGCCCCCAGCCTCGCGGCATCGACCACGACCAACGGCAGTGAAAAATCGCGTGCGAGGTCAATGCCGAGCGTCTCATCGGCCATCGGCGAGAACAGGCCGCCGGCGGCTTCGACCACGACGACATCCCCGGCGGTGAGGCGAGTGACAAAGCCTGACCGCAGCAGCCGCTCATCAACGTGGCGCCCCTCGGCCCGGGCGCTCGATGGCGGAGCGATGGCCGCCGAAAACGACTGCGGGCAGACGTCCTGCGGAGTTCCTCGACGCCCCGCGGCGTCCCAAAGCACCCAGGCATCACTCCGCTCGTCGTCCACGGAAGCGAATCCGCTGGCCACTGGCTTGTAGGCGGCGACGAGGCTGCCGGCCGATCGCAGGGTTCTGAGGATCGCGGCGGCGACGCGCGTCTTTCCGACGTCGGTATCGGTCCCGGCAAGAAACAGGCCAGCGGCGGCCATGGTTTTCCGATCTTGATCAAAAGGGCTGTTGATTTCGACAGCAGGAGGTTCTAAACTACTCGTAGTAATTGAGACGCAATCTCAACTACTGCCCATCTTCGTAAAAAATGCGGATTTGAGAGGCCTCGTCCATGGTCACGGTTTCGCTCGACGACATTTCGGTTGGCTCGACGGTCCGAGTGCGCGACGTGGCTGGCGGCGATGCTGTGGCGATTCGGCTGCTGGAAATGGGTGTCACGCCGGGCGTCGAGATCCGCTTGGTGGGGAAGGCGCCATTTGGCGATCCGCTGGAACTCGAACTCCGGGGCTACCGGCTGTCGATCCGCCGCCAGGAGGCGGCGCGGGTGGCGATCGGCGACCGCTGAACTTGTAGAAGCCAATGACGCCGGGCCCTCTCACCGTCGCCCTGCTCGGCAATCCAAACGTCGGCAAGAGTACGTTGTTCACGGCACTGGCGGGCATTCCCACCAGAGTCGGCAACTATCCCGGCGTCACCGTCGAGGAAAAGCTCGGCCGGTTCACGCACCGCGGGCGGGCCGTCGATCTCGTTGATCTGCCGGGTACCTACAGCCTGGCGCCGCAGAGCCCGGATGAGCGGGTGGCGGTGGACGTGCTCCACGGTCGCATGCCGGGCGTGCCGCGTCCTGACTGCATTCTTGTCGTGGCCGACGCGACCAACCTGCCGCGGAACATGTTCCTGGCCACGCAGGCGCTGGAAGTCGGCGTGCCGGTGGTCGTGGCGCTCGCGCTGGCCGACGTCGCCGACCGGAAGGGAATCCGGATCGACGTCGCCGAGCTCTCGCGACGGCTCGGCTGCCCGGTCGTTCGGGTCGCGCCACCGACCAGCGAAGGCGTGGCTACGATCCGTGACCGGGTGGTGGAGGCGGCCGCCGGCCCTCCGCCGCGGTCTCTGGAACTGGCAGCACAGGAGGCAGGGACAGCCGCACGCCCGGCCGCTGAGACTGAGGCGATCGCCCGCTACACGGCGATCGAGCGATTGCTCGACGGCGTGGTCAGCGGGGGCGGGGCGGCGGCGCTCGTGGAAGATCGCATCGACGCCCTGCTCACGCACCGCCTCTGGGGCACCCTGATTTTCGCCGGGGTGATGCTGGGGATGTTTTCTTCGATCTTCTGGCTCGCTCCGCCGCTGATGGATCTGATCTCGGCGGGAATGGATCGCCTGTCGGCCTTCGTGGCCGGCGTGCTCCCTGAGGGCGCGATCCGGTCGCTCGTCGTCGACGGCATCCTCGCCGGTGTGTCGGGAACGGTCGTATTCGTGCCGCAGATTGCCTTGCTCTTCCTGTTCGTCGCGATTTTGGAAGGCTGCGGCTACCTGGCTCGCGCAGCCTATCTCATGGACCGGCTGCTCGTGGGCGTGGGATTGAGCGGCAAGTCGTTCATCCCGCTGCTGTCGAGCTTCGCCTGCGCGATCCCCGGCATCATGGCGGCCCGCACGATCGAGAACCGCCGCGACCGCCTGCTGACGATCCTCGTCGCCCCGCTGATGAGTTGCTCCGCGCGGCTACCGGTCTATCTGCTGCTCTGTGGGGCGTTCGTGCCCGACCGTGCACCAGGGCTGCCCTGGTTGCCGATGAAGGCTGCGGTCCTCGCCGGCCTCTACGCCCTCGGAGTCGTGGTCGCAGCCGCCGTGGCCTGGGTTCTCTCACGGACCGCGTTTCACGGCCCGCCGCAACCCTTCGTGATGGAACTCCCCGGCTGGCGGTGGCCGCGGCCGGCCGTCGTGCTCGAGCGGGCCCGTGAGGCTGCCTGGTCGTTCCTGCAGAATGCCGGCACGCTGATCGTGGCGCTGAGCATCGTGCTCTGGGCGCTGATGACCTACCCGCAGAACGAGCAGGCGGTCGACGCCGACATGGCCGCCCTGCGGCAGTCGGTCGGTGAGCGGATCGCCGCGGCAGACGATGACGACCCCGATCGCGTGGAGTTGGTCGCTCAACTGGAGGCGCTCGACACGCCCGAGGGCCTCGCGGCGGCTCGACGGGGAGCCGCCCAGCGATACAGCGTCCTTGGTCGCGCAGGCAGATTCATGGAGCCAGTCGTCAAGCCGCTGGGCTGGGACTGGCGAATCGGTTGCGCGGCACTGGCGAGCTTTCCAGCCCGCGAGGTGGTGCTCGGCACGCTCGGCGTGATCTACAACCTCGGAGACATCGATCCCCAGGAGGCCGAGGGAGCCACCTCGCTCGAGCGGCGACTCAAGGCGGCCCGCTGGGACGGCACGAACCGACCGGTGTTCACGCTACCCGTCGCCCTCTCGATCATGGTGTTCTTTGCCCTGTGTGCGCAGTGTGCCAGCACGCTGGTGGTGATCGGCCGCGAGACCGGCTCCTGGGTCTGGCCCGTCGTCACGTTCACCTACATGACGGTGCTGGCCTGGCTGGGGGCGTTTGCGATCTACCGGATCGGCCTGGCGCTCGGCTGGTGAGATGCAAGACGCCATCGCCATCGCCGTCGCCATCGCCGCAGGCCTCTGGCTCGTCCGCACGCTCTGGCGACAGATGGCCGCGCCATCGTGCGGCAAGGTGGCAAACCCCACTGGCGCCGACGGCTTCGTATCGCTCGGCGATCTGGCTGCGACCACAAAAAAACCGGGGCGTCCCGCAGAACGCCCCGGCTCATGAATCTAGCTCGCATCGCCGGCAGCCCTGCTGCAGCGGCAGTCGCCCGATGCCACGCCGTCCGGAGGACGGCGGCGGGCGACCCAAGGCTGCCGGGGCCACGATGGCCCGGCAGCCGTGTCATCAGTACATGTCGTAGTCGCCGCCGTGACCGCCGCCGCCGGCCTTGGCCTTCTGATCCTTCGGCTTCTCGGCGATCAGGGCGTCGCTCGTGAGGAGCAGCGTCGACACGCTCGTGGCGTTCTGCAGCGCCGTCCGCGTCACCTTCGCCGGGTCGATGACGCCCGCCTTGACGAGGTCTTCATACTCGTTGGTCGCGGCGTTGTATCCAAAGTTGCCGCTGCCGCCGAGCACCTTTTCGCAGACGATCGAGCCGTCTTGGCCCGCGTTCGATGAGATCATCGTGACCGGCGCCCGGGCCGCCCGCACCACGATCTGGTAGCCCACCGTCTCGTCGTCGGAAAGTCCCTTCGGCTTCACCTGCGAGCTCGCCCGCAGGAGAGCCACGCCGCCGCCGGGCAGGATGCCCTCCTCGACGGCTGCTCGGGTCGCGTGGAGCGCGTCCTCGACGCGGGCCTTCTTCTCCTTCATCTCACTCTCGGTTGCAGCGCCGACGTTGATCTTGGCCACGCCACCGGAGAGCTTCGCCAGACGCTCTTCGAGCTTCTCGCGGTCGTAGTCGCTCGTCGCGGCCTCGATCTCGCGGCGGATCTGCTCGATCCGCGACTTGATGTCGGCCGACTTGCCGGCGCCCTCGATGATCGTCGTGTTGTCCTTGTCGACGATCACCTTCTTGGCACGGCCGAGTTCGGCGAGGCCGAGCCCCTCGAGCTTCATGCCGAGGTTCTCAAACACCGCGGTCGCTCCGGTGAGGATCGCGATGTCCTCGAGCATGGCCTTGCGGCGGTCGCCGTAGCCCGGGGCCTTCACGGCGCACACCTGGAAGGTGCCGCGGAGCCGGTTGATCACCAGCGTGGCCAAGGCCTCACCGTCGACCTCCTCGGAGACGATCAGCAGCGGCTTGCCCGCGTTCACCACCGCCTCGAGCAGCGGGACGATGTCCTTGACGCTCGAGATCTTCTTCTCGAACACCAGGATGTAGCAGTCTTCGAGCACGCACTGCATCTGCGTGGGATTCGTGACGAAGTAGGGGGAGAGGTAGCCGCGGTCGAACTGCATGCCCTCCACGAACTCGATCTCAGTCTTGAGGCTCTTGCCCTCATCAACGGTGATCACGCCGTCCTTGCCAACCTTGTCCATGGCCTCGGCGAGCAGGTCGCCGATCTCGGCGTCGTTGTTGGCGGCAATGGCGGCCACCTGGGCCATCTCCTTCTTGCCCTTCACCGGGATCGCCATCTCCTTGAGCTTGGCGGCGATGTCGGCCACGGCCTTCTCGATGCCGGCCTTCATCTGGATCGGATTCACACCGGCGACGACGGCCTTGAGGCCTTCGTTGAACACCGCCTCAGCGAGCACGGTGGCGGTGGTGGTGCCGTCACCGGCCACGTCGCTCGTCTTACTGGCAACCTCACGAACCATCCGGGCGCCCATGTTCTCATAGACGTCCTCGAGGTCGATCTCCTTGGCGACGGTGACGCCGTCCTTGGTGACCGTCGGCGAGCCGAAGCTCTTCTGAAGGATGACGTTGCGGCCCTTGGGGCCGAGCGTCACCTTGACCGCACGAG
This sequence comes from Planctomycetota bacterium, assembly GCA_003669255.1. Lineage (GTDB taxonomy): Bacteria > Planctomycetota > Planctomycetia > Pirellulales > UBA1268 > QWPN01. The sequence continues at coordinate 13,319 of QWPO01000013.1, forward strand.
CGAGTTTGGCGACGCCGCGCCGCATCGCCTCACGGGCCTCCTGGTCGAATGCCATCATCTTGGCCATGGTTCTGATCTCCTCTGGTGAAAGCGGGTCTGGTGAAAGGGGGTGAAAGTTTGTGGAACGAGCGAGCCGACGCTGCCGGCAGCAATCAGCCGAGGATGGCGAGGATGTCGTCCTCGCGCATCAGAAGCAGTTCGTCGTCGCCGACCTTGAAGGGCTCGCCGGCATAGCTGGTGAACACGACTCGGTCGCCGGGCTTGACCTGGAGGGCATGCCGAACGCCCTTCGAGTCGAGACGACCTTCGCCGACACTGACCACGACACCGCGGGCCGGCTTGTCCTTGGCGGAGTCGGGCAGCAGGATGCCGCCGGAGGTCTTCTGCTCGCTCTGCTCCCGCTCCACGACCACGCGGTCGCCGAGGGGAATGAGGGTGGACTTCTTCTTGGCGGGCTTCGTGGCAGTCGCGGTCATGGCTTGGAATACCTCTCTCAAGAGTTCGGACGGGACGACGCGGCCCGCGCGGCGACGCGGGGTCGTTGGCCGCTGGTCGATCGGGCGGAGAAACAACTGCCCAATTCGACCTCCAGCGGACCGTTGATCCTTGGCAAGCAACTGGCGCGCCGGATGCACTCCCGACGAAAGGAGGTCCAGTTTCCCAGCAGATTATCGCGTGTCTGGGCGGGGTTCCACGGTGTGGGCAACCCATCGGAACCGCTGCCAGAATGGCAGCGGGCGGGTGGTTCGCGATCACCGGATTGTCCCACCGGCAGGCCGGTGCCACCCGCATCCAAGTCGCAGCCCCGGGTCATCCGGCCTCCGGGTCGTTGCATGGAAAAGCCCTGTCGCAACCGCTAGGCTTCGGTTTCCTTTTGCTCGAGCCCCATCGACCCCACCACCAGGTCGCCCATGCCAACCCACAAGCGGATCGATGTCTCCAAGGTGGGCGACGTCACAGTCGTGAAGTTCGTCGACCGGAAAATCCTCGACGAGGCTGGCATTCAGGAACTCGGCGCTGAGTTGTTCTCGCTCGTGGAGCACGACAACCGCCGCAGCATCCTCGTCAGTTTTGACAACGTCGACTTTCTGTCGAGCGCAGCCCTCGGCAAACTGATCACCCTCGACCGCAAGGTGAAGTCCGTCCAGGGCCGGCTGAAGATGTGCAACATTCGGCCTGAGATTCTCGAGGTCTTCCAGATCACGAAGCTCAACAAAGTGTTCGATATCCGCGGCGAGGAGGCCGAGGCAATCTCGGCCTTCTGAAGTCGCGGCGCGGCCGTGGATCAGTCTGTCGGTCGGGTGCGAGGGTGGACACCATGTCGGATCAAACTTCACAGGGCTTGTGGCAGCTTTCGATCGACCTCCCGAGTGAGCGAGGGGCGAACCGTCAGGTTACGGACGAGTTGCTAAACCAGTTGGGTGCCTACGGGTGGCAGCCGGCCGATGTGTTCGCCGTTCATCTGGCTGTTGAGGAGGCGATCGTCAACGCGATCGTTCACGGCAACAAACTCGATGCTTCCAAGAAGGTGCACGTCGAGTGCGAGGTATCTGCCGATCGCGTGCGGGTCGCCATTACCGACGAAGGGCCGGGATTCGATCCGGCGAGCGTCCCTGACTGCACGGCTGAGGAACGGCTCGAAGCTCCAAGCGGCCGAGGCGTGATGCTGATGCGGTCGTTCATGACGAGCATCGAATACAACGCGGCGGGCAACGCCGTCGTGCTGGAGAAAGTCCGGGGTCCGGCCGATTCCTGACGCCCTGCGGCCGCGGCCGCAGGATATCGATTCCTCCAAAAAAATACGCTACTCTCGGAACTCCGATCCCCGATAGCTCAACGGTAGAGCGAGCGGCTGTTAACCGCTAGGTTGTAGGTTCGAATCCTACTCGGGGAGTTACGGCTCTTTTCGCAAGAGACCGCATGAAGCCGCAGGAAGACGTAAGTCGTTCTGCGGCTTGGTCTTTTGATGGGGATGCCAAAAACGCCGTGCGAGTCCCTGCGGCCTCCTACAGGCATGAAGTGAAGCGAATTGTGAGTCGCAATTTGAGTCAGCCTCAAACGCGAACACTTACGGAATCGCAGGATGCCAATCGTGAATAAGCCGAGGCCCCAGACCGCTCGCCTCGAGGTCAAGGCGGTGCCGGGATCGTCACGCGACCAGATCGTGGGCTGGCTTGGCGACGCCCTGAAGATCAAGGTGACCGCACCGCCCGAGAAGGGCAAGGCGAACGAGGCGGTGATCGAACTTCTCGCCGCGGTACTCGGTATCGCCACCGACGACGTCAGCGTCGTCAGCGGCCACTCGTCGCCCGCCAAGGTCATGGCCATCGCTGGGATGGACGACGAGGCGATCAAGAAGGCGTTCGGATAACCGTCGTCGTCGGGTACGGAAACGAAACCACCCGACCGTCCTTCTCGGTAATCGGTCGGGTGGTCGTGTGGACTACCTGCTGTCGGCTTCAGCCCGCCTGCCGATCCAAGGATCGCCAGGCCTCGAGAGCCTTGTCGTAGTCCTCATCGGTGATCTGGAGGTAGTGCTTCATGGCGACGGCGGGCGTATTGCCTATCCAGGCGCAGGCGACCTCCATCCCATGAACCTTGATCAACTCCGGTTCTCTGCTTGACCGAAGGTTCTGAAACAACTTCGGCCAGACCTTGATCTTCAGGGCTTCGCCGAGCCAGCCCATGATCTGGTCTGCACTGCGTCGCTTCTTCATCCGAGAACCCTTTCCAGCCCCCCCAGGGGCACGAGGATTTTCTCACAAGACCTGGGTCAGGGTTTTGGGAGGGGGTCGCCCACAGTAGGTGAAGGCTCGCAGCCTGCGTTCACCGTCCACCGCCGCGGGACGGTGGGCGCAGCCCAACCAGGGCCAGCACCACCATCGCGATCGCGTGCACGCCGAGCATGCCCATGGGGGGCAGCCATGCCGGCGGATCGTCTCCCGGCGGGTAGTATTCCTCCACGCCGCTTGTGAACGCCTGGAATGACCAATAGGTCGACACGAGGATCTGGGCGGCCCAGCGGAGCACGCCCTCCAGGGGGGCGATCACGTTGGCTAGCACGATCTGCGGAATCAGCACGATCGGCACCGCGCGCACGGCGATCTCCTCCGACTTCGAGAGCGCGGAGATCGCCAGGCCGGTGAGCGTGCCCAGCACTGCGACGGCCGTGACGCTCAGCGCCTGCTGCAGGGCGCCCGCCGCGTCTCCGCTGCACGGCAGCCCGCAGACACTGTCGACGATGGTGTAGACGAGGAACGCCTGCACGAGGGATGCCATGCCGAGCACGCAGAGCTTGGCGAGGTAGTAGACGCCGGCATCAACTGAAACGGCCCTCTCGCGTTCGAAGAGGACTCGCTCCTTCACGATTTCCGTGGCGGCATTGTTGCATCCCAGCCAGAAGACCGAGACGAGCAGGAAAAACGCCGCGTTCCTTTGCTTCACCAGCCCTGTAACGGCATCATCCCAATGCTCCAGATCGCCGAATGCGGCCGCCAGCATGATGCCTGTGAAAACGGCCTGGCTGAGAGACACTGCCAGGGCCTTGATATCCCTCACCTGGAGTGTCGCTACCCGGCCCGAGAGGAGAGCAAACTGGCGAGCGTGGCCGATGGGCCGGCGGGCGGACACGGCGCGGAACGTCGCGGCCTGGCTCACCGCCGCCTGAGGCCCGGCGGCAGGGCGGCGTTCCTCCACGTATCGCCGGAACAGGGGATGCTGCCGGAAGCGGCTCTCCCAACTCTGAGCCGTGGCCTTCGCCATGGCGGCATAGATGTCGCCAAGCCGCTTGATCGCGAAGAAGTCGCAGACTTCCGCGGGTGCGCCGACACAGGCAAGCCTGCCGCCCGTCGTCAGCACCACGACGAGGTGTGCGTTCCGCTCGATGTTGAGCGTGTTGTGCGTGATGCACACGACGGCTCGGCCTTTGTCGACCAGCTGCCGGAACAGTTGCATCATCTCCTCGTCGGCGAGTTCGTCCAGGCCGCTGGTCACTTCGTCGAGGAATACCAGGCTCGGTTTGTGGGCGATTTCATTGGCGAGGCTCAGTCGCTTGAGCTGTCCGCCGCTGAGATCGCGAACGCGGACGCCCTGCCGCTCCGCCAGGCCCACCTCCTGGAGCAGGCCATCCACGGCTGCGTCGATTTCCCGGCTCGAGGTATCCGACGGGAGCCGCAGCCCCGCCGCGTACCAGAGAGACTGCCTCACGGTCAGCGAGGCGTGCAGCGCGTCGCGCTGCGGAACGACCGCCAGATCGTGCTTGATCGCATCGAACTCGGCATGCAGATCCCGCCCCCCGACCACGACCCGCCCCTGATCGGGCCTCATCCTTCCGGATAGGGTGGTTAACAGCGTCGACTTTCCCGATCCGCTCGGCCCGATGAGGCATACCAGTTCGCGAGGCCTGACCGCGATCGTGATATCGTGCAGAAGGGTGAGCGGTGCGCCCGTCACGCGGTTGGTGACGACGCGGCGCAAGCGATCGCACCAGATGGACAACTGTGTCGCGGAGGCGGTTGCCTGCGGAATGAGCGACGTGCCGTCGAAGAGAAACGTGAAGGGACCGATCGTGATCCGGGAGCCGCGCACGATCGCCTGCTCCCGCCGCACCCGCTCGCCATCGACGAACGTCCCATAGGTGCTCCGAAGATCGGCCACCAGGAACTGGCCGCCGCGGGTCGAGATCTTTGCGTGCCGCAGATCCACGGTCGGGTGATCGAGCCGGACGTTCACCATCCTCTCGCCGCGGCCCAGGAGGAGCGTTCCGGCTACCGGGATCGCCGCCGGCCGGGCAACGCCAGCGCAATGATATTCGGGACTCAAGGCTACACGCGTGTCAAAATCGAGGGCGTGGACGAACTTGAACCAAGTGGGTAGTCTCCCCTGTATGGGGGCGGCTTTGCAAGGATCTAACCAAGTCCATCGCAGAGGCGTCGTGTCATCCCTCCTTGCCACCATCCGCGCCCGCATGCCTGGGAGCCGCGACTGATAGGCGCTAACAGTCATGACGATCGGACAAGCAACAGACGATCGTGCCGCGATCGACAGTTCGGCCGCAACGGTCAAAGTGCCGCTCCTAGGCCGCGTGACGTGCCCGCATTGCTGGCATCAGTTCCCGCCCGAGGACAGTGCGTGGATCAGCAGCGACCATAAAGATCTTCGTGGTGACCCCAAACTGAGCCCCGACCATCCGCGAAGGTTCAAGGCCGAGCGGTTCAACGTACAGGGCAACGCCATCGACGCCC
>QWPO01000130.1 GCA_003669255.1 Planctomycetota bacterium
TATGGCAGCTGTTCAAGCCGACCGGCCGTAAGGCCGCGGGCAAACCACAAGAGACACGGCGTCTGACATGGCCGCGTCCCACGCCTCACGGCGTTGGGCTTGTACCGCAGCTGTAGAAGCCGACCGGCCGTGAGGCCGCGGGCGAACGGTTGCCGAACTGTGGTCGAAAGACCTATCCTGAATCGACGTCGATTGCGCCGTCCATCGACTCATCCCGGCCGGCCCTCGCCAGGAGACGCCCCGCATGCCGACACGATCCGATGCCACGCGCATGGCGATAGCGGTGTTCATGCTCGGCAATGCTGCAACGCACGCGCAGGCACCGACGAACGTCGTGCCCGTCGACAACGTGATCCGCGAACAGGTCACTGGCGAGCCGTATCGGATGTATGGCCCACGGATCGTCTTCACCGACTGGCGGTATGTCGCCCCGGGCGTGTTCAACTGGGTGGACGATCAGGGCCGTGGCGTGGCTGCAAGCAAGGAAGCGAAGCTCGGCGACTGGGCCGCCCGCTTCATGACGACCGACGTGCCCCGCGGAATCCGCATCGCCGTGCAGCCAGCCCAGCGCCGCGGCGACATCATTCCAAAGGAGCGGCCCTGGGAGGTGCGCTCGATCGGCGTGAAGACGCTGATCAAAGACGGCGATGTGTACAAGCTCTGGGCATCCTGCGTCGACGCGACCGGACAGAGCAATGCCTGTTACTTCGAGTCTGACGACGGGCAGCGATGGTCCCGGCCCGCGCTCGGCCTGGTGGAATACGAGGGCAGCACGGCAAACAACCTGCTCCCCGCCTGTCCGGCGGAAAGCGTGTTCCTCGATCCGTCGGCGTCCCCCGAGCAGCGTTACAAGGGGGTCGCGGTCCTGCCGATCAGTCGCGAGAAGTTCGCGGAGTTCAAGCGGCGGCGGCCACGCGACTGGGAACCGCGAGCCGACCGGCGCGATGTGGGCCCCGACCACATCTACGCGTTTCACGGCTGCGTTTCCGCCGACGGCCATCGCTGGTCGGTGCTGCCCGACATTTTCAACGTCGAGCACGCCGACACGCAGAATATCGGCACCTACGACCCGATCGCTGGGAAGTACGTGATCTTCTCCCGCACCTGGTTGGTGGGCGATCGTGATCCTCGCGTGGATGAGGGAACGGGCCAGGTGTGGTACGCCGTTGGGAGGCGATCGATCGGCCGCACCGAGAGCGCGACATTCGGCAACTTCCCCGTGTCGGAACTCATCGTGGCTCCGCCCCCCGAGATGCCGCCCAGCGAGGTGCTCTACACGAACTGCTACACCACGATCCCCAAGGCCCCTGACCTCCGCCTGATGTTTCCGTCGATCTGGAGCACGGAGAGCGACGCCACACGGTTGATGATCGCCGCCAGCCCCGACGGAAAGGTGTGGAACTGGGTACCGGGCGGCACGGTGCTCGACACCGGCGAGTTTCAGACGTTCGATGGCGGCTGCCTGTTCGCGTCTCCCAACCTGACCGAGACAGCCAACGGCGATTTTGTGCTTCCGTACAGTGGCTATCGGTTTCCGCACAAGTATCCCCGTGGTCACGAGGATTTCCCACCGAATATCGGCTACGCGATCTGGCCAAAGGGCCGAATGATCGCACTCGAGGCACTGCAGCGTGGATCGTTTGCGATGGTCGCGGTCGTCCCGCCAGGTCCCCGCCTGCGGATCAACGCCACGACACGCCGCGGAGGTTCGATCCGTGTCGAGGCCTGCAACCTGCAGCGGCAGCCGCTGCCGGGACGCGCCATGGCAGACTGTCGGCCGATCATCGGCGATCAGTTCAACGCGGCGGTCACCTGGAGCGGCGGCGGCGATCTGGGGGTCTCCCCCGGGGAGGCCGTCGTGCTGAGGTTCGAGCTCGATCAGGCCAAGATCTTCGCCCTGGACTTCGAATAGGTGCGGGCAGATCGGGCACGAACGGCAGCCGTTTTGTTCGTTCAGAAGGTGTCGCGGCCCCCAGAGCGGATCAGATCCGATCGAGCGACGGCACTTCGAAGGCCTGGTTGTTGGGATCCTTGAGCAGGCGGTTCGCGTCGTCCGCATGCTCCCCCACGTGCCGCTCGGTGACGGGATCAAACGTCAGCAGCGGACCGACGCGATACGACGTGCCGTGCTCCGGAATCCCCACGCCATCCCGCATGATCGAGTGCAGGGCGAAGAAGTGCTCGGCGACGTCCGCGCGGTCTCCGAAGCGCACCGCCTTCTCATCAAACGGCATCTCGACGCCCAGCCGATAGGAGTTGTTCATCAGGTGCCCGAGCACGCATCCCCGGTGGGCATCGTGCACGTCGCCGTTGGCGAGTTTCGGATCCCCGGCCCGGACGGCCGTGACGAAGCTCTGCCAGTTTCCTCCGGGCGTGACTCTGCCTGGCGGGATGTCGAGTGGCTCAAACTCCTTCCCGCCCGGCCGCCGGATACGGAAGGGCCCATCGCCAACAATGACGCTGCCATCCTCGAGGTAATATTCATTCTCAACCTGCCGCGTGTAGCCGTCGTAGTTGACGTTGCGCACGTTGAACAGCACCTTTTGCCCGTTGGCATACTCCGCCATCGCGAACATGGTGTTGGGCGTCTCTCCCTGGTCGCGCCACGCGAAGCGGCCGCCGAGGGCCAGGGCCCGCACGGGATGAGCCTGGTCGTCGTCGATCGCCCAGCAGGCCACGTCGAGCTGGTGCGTTCCCTGGTTGTTGAGGTCGCCGTTGCCGGTCTTCCAGAACCAGTGCCAGTTGTAGTGCACCAGGTTCGCGTGGTAGTGGTCGATCACGGCCGGCCCCTTCCAGAGGTTCCAGTCGAGCGTCGCGGGGGGATCTGCGTCGAACATTAAGCCGATCCCTTCCCGCGGCTTGCAGCAGTACCCGTAGGCGAGCTTGAGCCTCGGCAGGGTACCGTTCTTCAGGGCTTCGTGGAGCCCGGCGATGTTCGCGTCGCTGCGGCGCTGCGTGCCATGCTGCACCACCACTCCATACTTCGTGGCCGTGGCGACGGCGATCCGGCCTTCGGCGACGTCGTGGCTGAGGGGCTTCTCGACGTAGACGTGCTTGCCGGCCTGGGCCGCAAGGATCGTCATCAGCGAGTGCCAATGGTTGGGGGCGGCGATCGAGACGGCATCGATGCTCTTGTCGTCGAGCACTCTGCGAAAGTCGGCCAATGCCGCCGGCGTGGCGGTTGCCTTGCCGGCCTTCTTATCGAGCATCTTCAACGTGCGGCCGAGGACCTCCGAGTCGGGATCGACGACGGCCGCGATCTCGACGTTGTCGAGGCCCATGAAGCCGCTCAGGTGGGCCTTGCCGCGGCCGTTGAGGCCGAGCACGGCAATGCGGACGCGGTCGTTGGCACTTCGTACCGAGGCCTGAGCGCGTGGCGTCGTGAGCAGCAGCGATCCAGCGGCTGCCGACGAGGCGAGAAACCTCCGGCGGGAAGTGGCGCTGTTCATCCGAGCATCTCCTGTTTGGGGGCGGCGTGCCCGAGGAGCATCACGAGCAGGAAAGGCCGCATGAGGCTCTGCATCGGGATGGGATATCGCTCCATCACGCTGCCACTTTGCAGGCCCCTATTCTATCCATCGATTGGGTATGATCGTGACCCACTCGGCGAGGCATGCCGACCGCACGCAATGCCCGTCACCCACTGGAGCGATTGCATGCCGTTTGCGCGTCTGCGGATCACGTGCCGAAGAGCGACGCTGGCAACCCTAGCATCGACGGTGTTTGGCTGCTGGGCTGCTGCGGAAGCGATCCCGCCAGCAACCGCGATCGAGATATGGACGGCTCCCGCCGCCCGCAAGGTCTTCCGTGAAGACGCCCCGCCCGGGGAAGCCAAGACGGAGGTGCGGCTGGAAGCGGCCGGCGGCGAGACCGAGTCTGCCCAGGTGGTGCTGCGGACCGAACGAGCGGCATGCGTGCTGACAACCGCGACCGTGTCGGAGTTCCGCGACGACCAGGGCAACGCGTGCCCCGACATCAGCGCCGACCTCCAGCGGGTGGACTATGTCTACCTGCCCGAGCTCAACCGCGCCTGGCCCGATCCGCTGCCCCCGTTTCGCGGCCCGCTGCCACTCCTGCCCACACTGGCGCAGCCGCTCTGGCTGAGCGTGCGGGTGCCGCCGACGGCGCCGGCCGGCACCTATCGGGCGACCCTGCGGCTGTCGTTCGACACGCAGCCCGACCGCGAGGTCCCGGTGAGCCTGCGGGTCTTCGGGTTTCGACTCCCGGAACACCCGGCCCTGCGCACGGCCATCGGCATCTCCATGGATTTCGTCCTGCGGCAGCACGGTGTGCAGCCGGGAACGCCTCAGGCCGCCGAACTGGAGCGGAACTACTACCAGTTCTTCCTCGAACGGCGACTTTCCCCGTTCAATCCTCCCTGCGACCTCTTGTCGCCCGAGGCGGCCCGGTGGCTCGACGATCGGCGGCTGACGAGTTTCGTGATCCCCTGCAGCGAGGACGACGCGGAGCTGCAGCGACTCGTGGAGCATCTTCGCGAGCACGACTGGCTGAAGAAGGGATTCTTTTACGTCTGGGACGAGCCGCAGACCGAAGCCGACTTCGAGCAACTGGCCCGGCGGGCGCGGCGCATCCGAGCGATCGAGCCACGGGCGGCGATCATGGTGCCGTTCAACGGCAACCCGCAACAGGCGTCGGGCCGCTCCACCTACGACCGCCTCGACGGCCTGGTCGACCAATGGTGCCCGCTCTCCAGCGTGATCGATGTGGACAAGCAGAAGGCGCGGGCAGCCCGCGGAGAGGGTTCCTGGTGGTACGTGTGCTGCGTGCCCCAGCAGCCACGTGCCAACGTGATGGTCGACTGGCCGGGGGCCGCCCACCGGGCGCTCTTCTGGCAGCAGAAGCAGCGGGGCATCGACGGATTCCTCTACTGGTCGGCAACGTATTGGGATCCCGCCTACACCCGCGACCCCTGGACTGACATCCACACCTACACCTTCAAGGGCGACTGCTATGGCGACGGCTCGCTCGTCTATCCCGGCGACCGGGTTGGAATCGATGGCCCGGTCACTTCGATCCGTCTCGAGCTGCTCCGTGACGGTATGGATGACTTCGAATACCTGACGCTGTTCGGGAAGCTCCGCGGCCAGGAAGCGATGCAGGCGCTGACCCGCCGGGCGACGACGAGCCTGAACGACTACACGACCGACCCGCTGGTGCTCGACGGCCTACGCCTGGAAATGGCCGAGGCCCTGGAGCAAGCTGCCCGCGAGCAGGCCGCACCGGATCCCGCCGAGCAGACGCGAACTCGCGTCATCGACACGACCGACGTGCTTGGACTCGCCAACGACCGGGTCAGCGTCGCCTTCGACCGCGGCACCGGCGAACTCGTGAGCCTAAAGAACCTCGCCTGCGACGACGAGTACCTGAAGCAACCGGGAGCCGCAGGGAATCCGTTCCGAGTGCACGTCGATCCGACGGAGGTGCCGTCGGCGCTTCGGCTGCCGTTTCCCTGGCCGATCCAGCCGCCCGATGATGCGCTCGGAGGCGACATCGTCGATCCCCGTGGGTGCCGGCTCA
>QWPO01000021.1 GCA_003669255.1 Planctomycetota bacterium
CTTCTCCAAGTCGCCCGCAAAGCGGTATGGCGCGACCGACAAGCCGGTGACGTTCGCCGACGTGGCGGGGCTGGAGCAGGTCAAGGCAGACCTCCAGGAGATCGTCGAGTTTCTCAAGGACCCGCAGAAGTTTCAGCGACTGGGCGGCCGCGTGCCCAAGGGCGTGCTGCTGATGGGCCCACCCGGCACCGGCAAGACGCTGCTGGCCCGGGCCGTGGCGGGGGAGGCGGGCGTGCCCTTCTTCTCGATCTCCGGCAGCGAGTTCATCCAAATGTTCGTGGGCGTGGGTGCCTCGCGGGTGCGTGACATGTTCAAGACGGCGAAAGACGCCTCCCCCGCGATCCTGTTCGTGGACGAGATCGACGCCGTGGGCCGCGTTCGCGGTGCCGGCCTCGGCGGCGGCCACGACGAGCGGGAGCAGACGCTCAACCAGATCCTCTCCGAAATGGACGGCTTCAGCCCGTCGGAGAGCGTGATTGTGCTCGCCGGCACGAATCGACCCGACGTGCTCGACCCCGCGCTCTTGCGGCCAGGCCGCTTCGACCGCCACGTGACCGTCGATCGCCCCAACCAGAAGGCCCGCCTGGCCCTCTTCAAGGTGCACACGCGGAACGTGCCGCTCGCCCCCGACGTCGATCTCGACCGGTTTGCCAGCGCCACCGTCGGCCTCACCGGCGCCGACATCCGCAACCTCGTCAACGAGGCCGCCCTCTGGGCCACGCGGCACGACAAGAACGCCGTCGACTCCTCCGACTTCGACTACGCCCGCGACAAGGTGCTGATGGGCCCGAAGCGGGAAGAGGTGCTCACCGGCCGCGAAAAGAAGATGACGGCCTACCACGAGGCGGGCCACGCGCTGGGCGCCTGGCTGCTCCCCGACGTGGACAAGCTCCACAAGGTGACGATCATTCCTCGTGGTCGGGCCCTCGGCGTGACGCAGCTCGTGCCCGAGGAGGACCGCATGAATATCGGCGAGTCGGCGCTGATGAACCGACTCGTTCTCGGACTGGCAGGCCGCGCCGCCGAGAAGATCGTGTTTGGAGAATACACGGCCGGCGCCGAGAACGACCTCCAGAACGCCACGCGGATCGCCCGCAAGATGGTGGCCACCTGGGGCATGAGCGAACGGGTGGGCCCGGTGGCCTGCTCCACCTCCAATGAGCACCCCTTCCTCGGCCGCGATGTCTACGAACACCGCGAGTTTAGCGAACGGACGGCGCAGATCATCGACGAGGAGGTGACTCGGATCCTCAACGAGGCCGCCGAGCGGGCCGTCAAGCTCCTCTCCGAAAACCGAGACAAGCTCGACCGTCTTGCCGGGGCCCTCGAGACCCGCGAGATGCTCGACGACACCGAGGTGGCGGAGATTATCGGCCCCGCCACGCCCCGCCGTGCCGGCGAGTCGATGCCCGGCTCCGATCCCGCGCCGGTGCAAGCCGCTCGCGACTCGAATCCCGCGTGACCGCACCACTGCCATGCCCCAACTTTCCCACGCCGTCTACTTCACGCTGAAGCATCGCACGCCCGAGGCCGCCGCGAAGCTCGTGGCCTCGTGCCAGAAGCACCTCACGGGCCACCCGGGCACGGTGTTTTTCTCGGCGGGCACCTGCGCGGCGGAGTACGACCGCGAGGTGAACGACCGCGATTACGACGTGGCGCTCACGATCGTGTTCGAATCGCACGCCGCGCACGACGTGTATCAGACGGCTCCGAGGCACGAACAGTTCATCGCCGAGAACGCGACGGACTGGGCGAAGGTCCGCGTGTTCGACGCCAACCTGGCGTAGCGCAACGTAGGTGCAGGTTGGCAACCTGCACCTGAAGCAACATCCCGCGTCGCGCACCGCAGGTTACCAACCTGCGGCTACGTTGCGGGTAACCTGCGGCTACGGGGTCGCCAACCGCGCTACACCGCCCGGACTCGCGACACCGCGATCCGCCCGCCGAAACACACGTCCACGTCGTCGCCCGCCACCCGCGGTCGCTCGTGGTAGCTCGACACATACGCCCAGCCCTCGTCGGTGAGCCGGTAGCCCAGCCCAAACGGCGAGCCATCCACCGCACACTCCACCACCTCAGGATCGGCCGCAGCCGCCGGGAGATCGGGCAGGTTCACATTCCAAAACTCGCCCCGCACCACCTCGCGACTGCGAATCGCCTCGAGCACCTCCGCCACCCAGCGGGCAGACCGATCCCAGTCGATCGTCGTACCCCGACGGTGATACTGCGATGCGGCCACGGCCGGCAGCCCGTGAAGCGCCGCCTCGCGAGCCGCCGCCACCGTGCCCGAATGGTGGATGTCGGCCCCGAGATTGCCGCCGGCGTTGATTCCGGCAATCACGAGCGCCGCATCGGGCACGACCCTGGCCAGCGCGATTCGCACGCAGTCGGCCGGCGTGCCCGCCACGCGAAACCTCCCCGGCCCCACGTCGTCTACGCGGATCGACCGGTTCGTCGTCACGCGGTGCCCGCAGCCTGAATGGCATTCCTCCGGCGCCACCACGATGAGCGTCGCCCCGAGCCCGGCCGCAGCCCGCTCCAGCGCCGCCAGCCCCGGCGCTTCGATGCCGTCGTCGTTGGTCAGCACGATATGCATGGTCGTCCTGCCGCACGGGCCGCAAGAGTCTCCAGGATCGCCCACACGCCCTCGGCGGCCGTGGCCGCCATCCGGCAGACGTCTTCGGCGTCGGTGTCGACGTGCGTGAGCGCGTCGGGCTTGGCCACGTTGGTCGCCACGGAGCAGACCGTGACGTCGAGCCCCATCCGCGTGGCGGCCACCACCTCCGGCACCGTCGACATGCCAACCACGTCGGCCCCCATCTTGCGGAGCATCCGGTATTCCGATCGCGTCTCGTAGGTCGGCCCCGAGAGAAACGCGTACACGCCCTTACGGGCGATCACATCGACCCGCCGCGTGGCAGCGAGGGCCAGGTCGGCGAGTTCGGGGTCGTAGTAGCGGGTTCGCGGCGGCACCTCGCCGAGGTCATCGGGCTCGAGCGCATCGCCCCACGGCCGCCGCACCATGTCGATGTGATCGGTCACGATCACGAGTTCCCCGCCGACCATGTCGTGCTTCAGGCCGCCCGACGCATTGGTGAGCAGCACCTGGCCAACGCCGAGTGCTGCGAGCAACTCAATCCCGCGAGTGAGCGTCTCGGGGGGAAAGCCCTCGTAGCCGTGCACGCGGCCCTGGAGCATGGCGATGGGCACGCCGCGGAGCGTGCCGCAGACGATCCGCCCGGCGTGGCCGGTGGCGGTCGATTTCTTGAGCCATCCAGTCTCGGTGGAGGGCATCGCCCATTTCCCAGTGAGCCGGTCGGCGAGCCCGCGGAGGCCCGTGCCGAGCACCACGCCGATCGTCGCCGGACAGCCGCCGCCCGCGACGACCCGCTCGGCCGCCTCGAAGGCGCCCGCCCGTGGCCGCCCCATCCGCAGCCGCGGCCGGTTGCTACCGATCATCCCGTCGCTCATGAGCCGCCACCTCGACCAAAGCCGCCCGGGGTTTGCCGCTCCCGGAGAAAAACCCTATCCTCGCGCCCGCCGCGGGAATCGGCAAGCACGACCGCTTCCTCACCGCCGGCCACGCCCTCCGCAGGATCCTCCCGATGCCCACCCGAGCCGAGAAGTTCGCCGGCCTCTCCGTCGCCATCGTCACGCCGTTTCGCGACGGCAAGGTTGACTCCGCTCGCCTCAAGGAGCAGATCGATTTCCAGGCCGACGCCGGCACGACCTGCATCTGCCCCGTTGGCACGACGGGCGAGTCGCCGACGCTCACTCACGACGAGCACGAGCGAGTGATCGCCGAGAGCATCGCCGCCGCCGCCGGCCGGATTCTCGTGATGCCCGGCACCGGGTCCAACTCCACCGCCGAAGCCGTGCGGCTGACAAAGTTCGCCGCCAAGGCGGGGGCCAACGCCGCCCTCGTGGTCGGCCCCTACTACAACCGGCCCACGCAGCAGGGCATCTACGAGCACTTCAAGGCGCTCGCCGAGGCGGTGGACATCCCGATCTGCGTCTACAACATCCCCACGCGGACCGGCCGCAACATCGAACCCGAGACGATCATCCGCCTCGCCGAACTCCCGGGCATCGCCATGCTCAAGGAGGCCACCGGCTCAATGGATCAGGCCTCGCAGATCCTTGCCGCCACCGACCTCACGGTGCTCTCCGGCGACGACAGCATGACGCTGCCACTTCTGGCGGTCGGCGGCCGCGGCGTGGTCTCGGTGGTGGGCAACCTCGTGCCCCGCGACATGAAGGCCCTCTGCGACGCCTTCGACGCGGGCGACATGAAGAAGGCCCAGGCGCTGCACACGAAGCTGTTCGTGCTCTGCCGCGACCTGCTCGGCCTCGCCAGCAACCCGATTCCGATCAAGGCCGCGATGGCGATGGTCGGCCGCGACACGGGTGACATCCGGCTGCCGCTGGTGCCGCTGGAGCCGCCGCTGGCCGACAAACTGCGGCAGGTGCTCGCCGCCTATGGGCTGCCGGCAAAGGCCTGACTGGCTTCACCGGCCCTCACTCGATCACGCGGAGCACGCCACCCTGCGTGTCGAACTTCGTGATCACCATGTCGTGGTGCCGGCCGAGGCCCAGCGATTCGAGGCGATCGACGAGCGAGCCCGCACGATCGAGCGACTCGCAGCAGGCCATCACTGCCGGCCCCCAACTCGATTGGGCACAGCCCGGAGCGCCCAGCTCCGCGAGGAGTTCGATCAGGTCGGCCGTCGCCTTGGCGTAGGGAAGCTTCGACGACTCGGCCTCGAAGGGCTTGCCCGCCAGCAAGCCGTAGCTGCGAACGGCGAGCGAGAACTCGATGAACTTCCCCTCGACAGCCGCCGGCAGGAGTTCCAGAAGCGCCAGCCGCGAAAGTTCCGCGGTGATCTCACGGGGCACCGGCGGAAGCCGCTTGAAGGCCTCCCGCTCTGCCTCGCCCGAGATGCCAGCCGCTTCACGGGCCACGAGCAGCACGCACCGCCACGACTGAGGCAGCCGCACGCGGGCGACCATCGGCGAGAAGGAACGGGTGACGTTGTCATCCGCATCCGCCTCGTCGCGGATCATCCGGCCTGCCTCGACGATCAGGCCTCCCCGGCTAAATCCGTAGACCCCCACGCAGGAGCGTCGGCCGCGGCCCACCACGCGGGCAAGTTCCATCGAGTCTCGCGTGTCAAACAGCCAGTCGTGCTCCGTCGGCTGGAGATCCTCCTGGATCGGATGGGGCGTGGCCGCGGGCGCGTGAGTCTCGGAGCCGAGCGCGAAGAGATGCCGCATGCCGGCTGCCACGGCGAGGCCGAGTTGCGTGCCCGTGCCCAGACCGACGTGGGCCGCGGGCGCCGCTACCACCTCAATCGCACACCCAACATCGCCGAGCCGCCAGGTGTCGACGCAGGCCTTCGCGTAGCGGAGCGCCCGCTCGGCGTGCAGGCCGCGGGCCTCCAGTCGGCTAGCCCGCCGGAGCCGCACCTGGAGCGGTGGCCGATCGAGCATCACCCCCACGCCGCCGAAGGACCGGACATCGCGGTGACCGAATGACA
>QWPO01000019.1 GCA_003669255.1 Planctomycetota bacterium
ATCGTGTTCGCGATCCTGATCGTGATCCTCGTCTTCCGCCCCGAAGGTCTGCTCGGCCGGGGCACGAAGGAGAAGGTATGAACATGTCGCCCGCACCCACCGGCCCGGCTGGCGAACCCGGTTCTGATCCCTTGCGGGACCGCGTGCTCGCCTTCCTTCGCGAGCGGTGGGACTTCGTCGCCCTGGTCGCGCTCGCGGTCGCGCCGCTGGTCGTGCCGGCGTTGGGCGGCGCGCTCGGTGGCCAGGTGACGATGCTGTTCATCTACTGCATCCTGGCGCTCGGGCTCAACGTGATGGTCGGCTACACGGGGCTCGTGCACCTCGGGATCGCCGCTTTCTTCGGCATCGGTGCCTACCTGTTCGCGATCCTGACTGTGCCGATGTATCCGTTTCAGATGCGGTTCGTCACCGCGGCGGCGGTGAGCGCGCTGGCGACGGCGGGTGTCGGCCTGGCGCTCGGCGCGCCCACGCTGCGTCTCCGGGGCGATTATCTCGCGATCGTCACGCTCGGGTTTGGTGAGGTGGTGAAGGTGACGCTCCGCAACCTCGAGCAGATCACGGGCGGTATGAAGGGGCTCAATCCCGTGCCGCCCCCGGGTGCCGGCCTGAAGATCGGCGGCACCGATCTCGGCTTGGCGTTCGCGATCGACCCGCGATGGTTCTACTACCTCGCCCTCCTCACACTCGCCGGCGTGGTCGTGGCAATGCGACGGCTGGAAAACTCCCGACTGGGCCGGGCCTGGGTGGCTGTCCGTGAGGACGAACTGGCCGCCGAGGCGATGGGCGTGTCGGCCACCCGCGTGAAGCTCTCGGCGTTCGCGATGTCGTCGGCGGTGGCGGGGCTCGCCGGCTGCCTCTATGCGGCGAGTCTGTCGACGACGGCAGATCCCAATGCCTACGACTTCAACCGCTCGATCATGGTGCTCTGCGCGGTGATTCTTGGTGGCCTCGGCAGCATCCCAGGCACCCTCCTCGGCGTGGCGCTGCTCGTCGGCTTCGACACCGTGCTCGCTCCCTGGGCCGACTCGACGATCCAACAGTGGAACATCAACCCCTCGGGATCGAGCCTGCTTTCCTTCAGCGGTTGGCGGCTGGCCATCTTCGGTCTGGCGCTGATTCTGGTGATGCGGTACCGGCCGGAGGGGCTCGTGCCCTCGCGGCGGATGGCCGCCGAACTCCACGAGGCCCACTGATGAACGCCACAGCGGGAATCCCGTCCGGCGGCGAGTCGCGGCCGATTTCGCCGCAGCCGCTTCTCGATGTCGACCGGTTGACGGTCCGGTTTGGCGGGCTCGTGGCCGTGTCGGAGCTCGATCTCGAAGTGCCCGAGGGGACGGTGGTGTCGGTGATCGGGCCCAACGGCGCCGGGAAGACAACCGCCTTCAACTGCATCAGCGGCATCTACTCCCCGACTTCGGGCACCGTGCGATTTCGCGGCCGTCGGCTGGAGCGAGCATTTACTCCGCGGGTGTTTTGGTCGGCCGTTGGGCTCGGTCTGCTCACGGGCTTGCTCTTCGCGCTGGCCGCGGTTGACGTCGATCGGCTGTGGATGGCGGTGGTGAAGCGGGGGATGATCACCGGCGAACCGTTCACCATGGCGGGCGTGATGGACCGGATGCGGGGCTACTTCCGTGCCGAACTCGCGATCGATCAGATGGCCGGTAAATGGCGCGTCGTCAGCGCCGACGGCAGCGACGTCCTAGCGATCAAGCGGGATCTCGAGGAGGCTCGCGCGGTCCGCAATCAACTCCAGGCGGCGGTCACCGCCCGGCGGGCGGGGCCGGGCACGGTGCCCGACAGCACCGACACGGAACGAACCGGTGCCGCGGCGGCGGCCGCACCGATTCCGATCAAGGCGGAAGTGCTCGACCGCCTCGCAGCCGGAAAGTCACGGATTCGCTGGCGTGGCATCCTCGGGTTCCTGTTTGGGGGACTCCTCGGTCTGGCCGGCACGCTCGCGGTCTGGAGGCGCGGCCGCCGGTCACCGCACGTCGTGGCCCGATCCGGCGTGTCGCGGACGTTTCAGAACATCCGGCTGTTCTCCAACATGACGGTGCTCGAGAACGTGCTCATCGGGCTCGACCGCACCATTCCCGGCGGTGTGCCGGCGATGCTCGTGCGCACGCCGGCAAACAGGCGAGCCGAGGCGGAGGCCCGGGCGACAGCCCTGCGGGAACTCGAGTTCGTGGGCCTTGCGTCCGACGCCAACCGGATCGCCGGACAGTTGCCCTACGGCGACCAACGACGGCTGGAGATCGCCAGGGCGCTGGCCACCGGAGCCGAACTGTTGCTCCTCGACGAGCCGGCTGCCGGAATGAATCCCGCTGAGACGTCGGATCTCGCGACACTCGTGGAGCGGATCCGGGCCCGGGGCGTGACGGTCCTGCTCATCGAGCACCACATGAACGTCGTCATGCGAGTGAGCGACAAGGTGGCGGTGCTCGATCACGGCGTGAAGATCGCGGAGGGGACGCCCGCCGAGGTGCGCAGGGACGAGAAGGTGATCGAGGCTTACCTGGGCGGGGAGGCGTGAGGCGCATGCCGCTACTTGAAGTTCGTGATCTCGAAGCTGGGTACGGCCCGATCCGGGCGCTCGATCACGTGTCACTCGACGTCGAAGACGGCGAACTGGTGGCGCTGATCGGTGCCAATGGCGCCGGCAAGACGACCCTCTTGATGGCGATCTCGGGTGTCGTGCCGAGTCGTGGCGGGTCGATCCGTTTCGCCGGTTCTCCGCTGACGGCCGTGAAGCCTCACGAGGTGATGCGACTCGGGATCGGCCATGCTCCAGAGGGCCGCCGCATCTTTCCGCGACTCACCGTCCGCGAGAACCTGGAGCTCGGCGGCTTCACGCAGACTGACCGGGCCAGACTCTCCCGTGACATCGACGAGGCCTGCGGCCTGTTTCCCGTGCTTGGCGAGCGGATGGACCAACTCGGCGGCACCCTCTCGGGCGGTGAGCAGCAGATGCTTGCGATCGCCCGGGCGCTGGTGGGTCACCCGCGGCTCTTGCTACTCGACGAGCCGTCGCTCGGACTGGCACCCTTGGTCGTGGCGAAAGTATTCGAAGTGATCGCCTCGCTCTCCGCCCGGGGGATCAGTGTGCTCCTCGTCGAGCAGAACGCCCGCGCCGCCCTCAAACTCGCCCACCGCGGCTACGTACTCGAGACCGGCCGGATCACACTCACCGGCAGCGGCGCCGAACTGGCCGCCGACCGCCGCGTCCGCGACGCGTATCTCGGCGAGGGGTGACGGCACCGACTTGCCTCGCGTAGGTGCAGGTTGGCAACCTGCACAGGAGTCACGCGTGGGGCGAGGGGCTGCAAGCGTTGCCCTGAGTAGCACAGGGTTTCAACCTGTGCCGTCGCACGCCGGCCGCCTGCTCCTACCGTCTAAGCCCAACGCCGTGAGGCGTGGGGTGCGGCCACAACAGACTCGGCATCCTCTCGACCACGCCCGAGGCCTCACGGCCTTCGGCTTGTACAGGCACGGCCTTGCGGTCTACGGCTTGCACGGTCGGCCTGCATCCTGCCGTCCAAGCCCAACGCCGTGAGGCGTGGGGTGACCCACGATCAGGCGGTGTGCCCTCACGCACCGCCGGCCTTGGCGGCGATCACCTGGAGCAGCTCGTCCCAGCTCTTGACGAAGGCGGCGGCGCCCTGCGACTGGAGTTGCTCGCCAAGCGCAGCGACGTCGACACCCGCGCGGTCGATCTCGAACAGCGTTCTCGACGACTGGCCACCACCGGGGGAGAGCACTCCTCCGAGCGTGCCGTGGTCGGCAAAGCCGAGCAGCGTCTGCTCGGGCATGGTATTGACCGTATGGGGTGCCGCGAGTCCACGCACATACAGGTGGTCGCTGAGGGCCGGATCCTTCGTGCCCGTGCTCGCCCAGAGGAGCCGCTGCGGCATCGCGCCGAAGTTGGCGAGCCGCTGGAAGCGGTCTGAGGCGAGGATTGCTCGATACGCTTGATAGCAGTCCTCGCCCACGGCGATGCCGAGCGTGTTCTTCAGGTGGGGAGGTAGATCAGCGGCCGACGACGCATCCCAGCGGCTGATGAACAGCGAGGCCACGCTCGCCACCCGAGGCGACAGGCCCGCGTCGATTCGCCGCTCGATCCCACGGAGGTAGGCATCGGCAGCGGCCACATAGTGATCGCGGGTGAACAGCAGGGTGACGTTCACCGGCACGCCCGCGGCGATCGCCTCTTCGATCGCCGGCAGGCCGCTCGGCGTGCCCGGAATCTTGATGAACAGGTTGGGGCGGCCCGCCTGGGTGAAGAGTTCCTTGGCGGCGGCAAGCGTCGCGGCGGCGTCGTAGGCCAAATGAGGCGACACCTCCAGCGACACCCAGCCGTCCAGTCCGCCCGTCCGGTCGTAGATTGGTCGGAAAAGGTCGGCGGCCCTGGTGAGATCCTCGATGGCGAGTTCGAAGAACAGCCGGTTGCCGGAGTGGCCCTCGCGGACCTTCGCCGTGATGGCTGCGTCATAGGCAGAGCTGCCCTTGACGGCGAGGTTATAAATCGTGGGGTTGCTGGTCAGGCCGGTGACCGACAGTTCGGCGATGTATCGGGCCAGCGTGCCGTCGTCGAGCATGGTCCGCGTGATGTTGTCGAGCCAGAGGCTCTGGCCGAGGCGGTGGAGGGCGGCGGTGGGTTTCACGTGTCTGCCTTTCCGGAAACGAGGTTGAGAAGTTCGGCGCCGAAGTCGGCCAGTCGCTTTTCGCCAATCCCCTTGCAGCGGAGCAGGGCGGCGGGTGAGTCAGGCCGCTCACGGGCGATCGTCCGCAGCGCCTTGTCGTCGAGGATCGTCCAGGCGGGCTTGCCGCGGGCCTCGGCGATCCGCCGCCGCCAGCGGCGGAGCTGTTCGAAGAGGTCGCGGTCGACGCCCTGCCAGTCGTCGGTGTCGGCCTTCGAGGCCTTGGCCTTGCCGGCGCGCGGCTCGACCAGCACCACCTCGCGGGTCCCGCGAAGCACCTCCCACGAGCGCTCGTTGAGGGTGACGACGGGCCGGTCGCCAGCGGTCCGAGCGAGGAGCTCCTGGTCGAGCAACTGGTGGACAAGGTTCTCGGCGGTCCGCTGGTCGACCGCGGCGAGCAGGCCGAACGTGGAGAGCCCGTCATGGCGGTGGCGGAGCACGGCGTCGGTCTTGGCGCCACGGAGCACCTCGCAGACGTGCCGCACGCCAAACCGTTCCTGGACGCGGGCGACGCAAGAGAGGATCTTCTGCGCCGTCACGGTCGCGTCGGGCAGGCTGTCGGTCTCGCCGAGGCAGACGTCGCAGGCACCGCAGGCCGCGGCCGGGTAGGACTGCCCGAAATACTCCGAGAGGGCGGCATGGCGGCAGCGGGCGGCCTGGGCGTAGCGCCGCATCGAGAGCAGGTGCTCCATCTGTGACGCGATGAGCCGCTCCTGCTCCTCGGGTTCCAGTTCCGACTCCGCCGCGCTCTTGCGGACGAGCGACTCCCAGCTGAACACGTCGGCCGATGAGTAGAGGAGCAC
>QWPO01000098.1 GCA_003669255.1 Planctomycetota bacterium
ACCTCCGCGAGGACCGCCGCCACATCCAGGATCGCGACCTGGATGTGCTCCGCCAGACGGTGCAGGTGAAGCTCAACCTCGAGTGCGCGATCGCGCCCGCGATGATCGACATCGCCTGCCGGGTGAAGCCCTGCCAGGTGACGCTCGTGCCCGAGAAGCGGGAGGAGGTGACGACGGAGGGTGGCCTCGACATCGTCGCCCATCGCGAGGCGACGGCCGAGGCGGTCCGGCGGCTGAAGGACGCCGGCATCGCAGTGTCGATGTTCATCGACCCGTGTGCGAAGCAGATCGACGCCTCGGTCGACCTCGGGGCCGCAGCTGCGGAACTCCACACCGGCTGCTACGCCAACGCGACGAACGACGGCGATCGGCACGATGAGCTCGTGAAGCTCGCCCGGGCAGGCGTGATGGTGCGACAGGCCGGCCTCGAACTCAACGCCGGCCACGGGCTCACCTACCGCAACGTTCTGCCGGTGGCCCGGATCGAGGGCATGGGCGAACTCAACATCGGCCATTCCATCGTGGCCCGCGCTGTGTTCATCGGGCTCACGCAAGCCGTCCGCGAGATGAAGCAACTGATCTCGTAGCCCCCGCTCGCTCCGTAGCCGCAGGTTGGCAACCTGCGGTGAAACACCGCCGGACTCCAATCCGGGTGCAGGTTACCAACCTGCACCTACGAGGGGCCCTACAGCCCGCCTGCGAAGGCCTCGGGTTCGGTGAGCACGAAGGCATGGCCGTGGTCGCTGGTCACGATCACGACGGAATCGGCCCAGGCGTCGTGTCGCTCGATCCAATCAAACACCGCTCTCACAGCGGCGTCACCCGTCCGGACGGCCCCGATGGCGTTGTCGATGTTGTTGGCGTGCGAGGCCCAATCGACATCGCCGGCCTCGACCATCAGCCAGAACTTACCCTTGGACGCGAGCACGTCCATGGCCGTGGTCGCGATCTCCGCCAGCGAAGGATTCTCGGCGATGTCGGCCTCCGTGTAGCGGATCGTCGACCCATACTTCTTCCGCAGGGCGTCGACCTCCTCGTTCGTCGGCAGCTGGCCTGCCGCAGGGTCGAAGTCGCCGTTGGCCGTCTGAAACGGTAGATGGCCTTCAGCCGCGCCGAAGAGCCCGAAGAGCCGCAGGTTTCGGGCGATAGCATCGGCCGCCGCCTCCGCCAACACGTCGCCCCCGCGGCGATTGGGCGTCCGCAGCGCCATCCGGTAGCGGCCGCCCTCCGCTGCATCGATCGCCTTCAGTGTGGAGTCGGCCACGTACTTCAGGCCCAGTTCGAGATTCGTCCCCTGGTCCTTGTCCTTCTCGGGATCGGCCGGCACGCCAAAGCCGCCGCCGATCACCACGTCGAGACCGGGAAGCGGATCGGTGCGATGGGCGATCGACGGCAGGCCCACGAGGTCGCGGGCAATGTCTTGGTAGTCGTCACGACTGACGTTGTTGGAATAACTGCAGGCGGGGGTGGCGTGCGACGCCGGGACGCTCGACACCGCGCCGACGGCGTAGCCCCGCTGCTGGAGCCGGCGAGCGATCGACTCGACATGCCCACCGTTCACATCGACATTGATCGCGTCGTTGTAGGTCTTGATGCCGGAGCAGAATGAAACCGCCGACGCAGCCGAGTCGGTGTAGGGATGAGGCACATCGCGGTCCTTGCCGATGAGATACGTGAGACTGGCCCGTCGCGCCCACGGTGTCGCCCCGCCCCGACTCGCATCGTAGCCGCCGGGAACCTCGCCGCCGGGGTTTTTCACTGCCTGGGCATCGACGTCGGACGTCGTCTTGTCGTTCGCCGGGCTCGTCACGCAAAAGCCGAAGTCGGTCGGCGTTCCGCGGTAGTCCTGAAAGCAGAATCCGGTGCCGCGGCCCTCCGTGTACTCGACCGTCCCCCGGGTCGCGATCGCCGCGGTGCGGGTGGTGTGCCAGTCCATCCCGTCGAAGATCACGAGCACGATGTACTTCTTGCCGGCGTCGGCGGCGGCCATCTGC
The DNA here is from genome assembly GCA_003669255.1 of Planctomycetota bacterium. GTDB lineage: Bacteria > Planctomycetota > Planctomycetia > Pirellulales > UBA1268 > QWPN01. The sequence continues at coordinate 1,995 of QWPO01000098.1, forward strand.
AGTCGGTAGACATCGGTCTGGTCGAAGTACTCGGCCTCCGGATTGAGCGTGCGGTCGGGCAGGCGGCCGTAGACCGCCTTCAGTTTCTCCGCATCGCGGTAGACGCTGTTCGTGCCGCTGACGCTGTCGAGCGACATGCCGAACGAGTAGACCGGGATCAGCCGGTTGGAGTGCGTCGAGTGAGAGACATACTTCTGGGGCTGGTCGCCCCAGTAGCCCCACCAGGCACGGCCGGCGAGTTCGGCGTCGGACTGCATCCGCCGGATGCGGTCTGGGGCGGCGACGTGGAGGTCGGCCGGGGCGGCGGAGGTGGCCCATCCGCAGACGGCACACGTAACCGCCACGACGAACCGAATAATCCATTGGTGGTGGAAGCTGCTCATGTTCGCAGCATACCCGCCTTCTGTGAGCGGGCCATTGCCCACGGAGCGTGCAGCCTTGCGCGGCTCGCCGGATCTGAACGAGAGACCGCCACACGCCCTGATCTCGCTGTTTGAGCCGAAAAAACCCGTTCCGGCCGCTCCGGCCCGTCAGACCCCGCTTTCCGGCGCAGGCTTTGCAAGTACAACCTTGCATGGATTCCCGTTCAGCCCTTTCGCCAGCCGTCCGCGTGTCACCCGCACCCGCACCCACCGTGAGCCACGACGAGCTCCTCCGCCGCGACGTGAGGTTCCTGGGCGACATGCTCGGATCCGTGATCGAGGAACTCGCCGGCGCGGAGGCCCACGCCCTCGTCGAGGAGGTCCGCCGTCTGGCCCGCGAGCGCCGCCAGGGACGCCACGACGCGGAACCGGCGCTCGCCGCCCGGATCGAGTCGCTCAACGAGCAGCAGGCCACCGTCGTGGCCCGGGCGCTCGGCATCTTCTTCGATCTTTCCAACATCGCCGAAGACCGGCAGCGGATCCGCGTGCTCCGTGAACGAGAGCGCCGCCTGCACCCCGAACCGCTCGGCGAATCGCTGGCTGCCGGGATCGCCGAACTGAAAGCGCTGGGCGCGCCGGCCGCAGACGTGCAGCAGGTGCTCGACCGGCTCGCGGTGGAACTCGTGTTTACAGCCCATCCGAGCGAGGCCAAGCGGCGATCCATCCGCGCCAAGCTCCGGCGGATGCGAAAGAGCCTCGAGGAGTTCGACTCCGACCACCTTCTTCCTCGCGAGCGGGCCCGACACGGGGCCGACATGCGGAGTGAACTCATGCTGCTCTGGCAGACTGAGTTTCTCCGGCCCACACGGCCGACCGTGCTCGATGAGGTGGACCGCGGCCTGTCGATCATGCCGCGGCTCTGGGAGGCGGTGCCCCAGGTTCATGCCGCGCTGCGGCGGGCGCTCGCAGAACACTACCCCGGCCACCAGTTCGCCGTGCCCACGTTTCTCTCGTTCGGCTCCTGGATGGGTGGCGACCGCGACGGCAATCCATTCGTGACGGCCGACGTGACGGAGGCCACGCTGCTCCGGCTTCGGGCCGCGGCGATCGACCAGCATCTGTCGTGGTGTGACCGCCTCCACGACCTGCTCACCGTGTCGAGCCACGTGGCCGAGGGGGCCGCGCCGCTCGTCGACACGCTTGCGGCCATCGGCCGGCGCTGGCCCGCGGTCGCCGCGGCCATCGAACCGGTCCCCGGCCACGAGACCTACCGCCGCTGGATCAGGATGATCCGCACACGGCTGGAAGCGGCACGCGCGGCGTCGTTGGCAACGCCCGCGGCCGACTGGGCCTATCGCGACGGCACCGACCTCGAGGCCGACCTCGTGCCGCTGCTCGACGCCCTCAGCGGCGACCACTGCCTCGCCGAGGATTCGCCCGCGCAGTCGTGGTTCGACCTCGTGCGCACGTTCGGCCTCCACATGACCCGGCTCGACGTCCGCCAAGACGCCCGCGCCTACCGCGAGATCATGGGCGACATCCTCGCCGCCGCGGGGATCGTGGCCGACGCCGACGCCTACGAGTCGCTCGACGATGCCGCCCGCGCGCGGATGCTCGTCACATCCCTTGGCACCGTCGGTGACGTCCCGGAGGATCGCCTCCGGCCGCTCGCGCTCGATTCGCTGAGGCTCTTCCGCGTGCTCCACGCCGCGAGCGTGCGCTGCGGGCCGCAGTGCCTCGGCGGTGCGGTCGTGAGCCTCACGCGGTGCCCGGCCGACGTGCTCTCGGTGCTCTGGCTCTGGCGGTGGGCGCAGGCGCGGGCCGCTGCGGCCGGCGAGCCGGTGGCGGCCACCGACATCGCGGTGGTGCCGCTGTTTGAGAAGATCAACGACCTCGACCACGCCCACGAGACCCTCGCGACGATCCTCGACGAACCCGTCTATCGCGACCACCTCCGTGGCCGGGGCAACCGGCAGATCGTGATGGTCGGCTACTCCGACAGCACGAAGGACGGCGGCTACCTCGCGGCCTGCTGCGGACTGCAGAAGGCGCAGAGCGGCCTGCACGCGGCGGCTGAGGCCCGCGGCGTGGCGCTCACCTTCTTCCACGGCCGCGGCGGCTCGCTCGGCCGCGGCGGCGGGCCGGCCGCCCGCGGCATTCTCTCGCTGCCATCTGAGACGCTCGATGGTTCGCTGCGGCTCACCGAGCAGGGCGAGGTGCTTGCCGAGCGATACGACGACCCCGAGATCGCCCGGCGGCATCTCGAGCAGGTGACCTGGGCCACGCTCGTCGCTTCGAGCGTGAGGCGGAGCGAGCCCAAGCCAGAATGGACGGCCATCATCGCGCGGATGGCGGAGCGGTCGTTCGCCATCTATCGCGAACTCGTCGACCAACCCGGCTTCATCGGCTATTTCTCACAGACCACACCGATCGACGAGATCGAGACGCTGCCGATCGCCTCGCGGCCATCCCGCCGCCGGGGCGAACGCACGCTCGACGACCTGCGGGCAATCCCCTGGGTGTTCGCGTGGACGCAAAGCCGCTGCATGATCCCGGCCTGGTACGGGCTGGGCACCGCGCTCGTGGAGGTCAAATACGAAGACCGCCGGGGCTGGCAGGCCGTCTGTGACATGTATCGGCAGTGGCCCTTCTTTCAGGCCACGATCGACAACGCATCGCTGGCCCTTGCGAAGGCCGACATGGTCATCGCCCAGCGCTATTCGGAGTTGGCGATCGACGACGACGCCTGCCGGCGAATCTGGCAACGGATCGCCGCCGAGCGCGACCGCACGCGACAGGCGATCCTCGACATCGTGGGCGGCGGCGAACTGCTCGCCACCACGCCCTGGTTTCAGCGATCGATCGAGGCCCGTAATCCCTCGATTGACCCGCTCAACCTGATCCAGATCGAGTTCATGCGGCGGCGGCGGGCCGAACTCGAAGCGGATCCCTCCGCCGCGGGCGACCACCACCGCGAGCTGCTGCGTCTGTGCGTGCAGGGCATCGCCGCGGGAATGCGGACCACGGGATGAGCCGGGCGGGGGCCGCCCGGCCCACCTGCAGCAACGGGCGACACGATGACCGACCCGGCAGGCCGCGGACGTTCAGGTCGTACCACATCAGC
>QWPO01000084.1 GCA_003669255.1 Planctomycetota bacterium
AGCGACTCGTCGGAGAACAGCGACACCCACCAGGCCTTGAGCGACGGGAAGGGCACGTCCATCGCGATCGCGCCCTTGTAGTGGTTGAGCGCGCCCCGCTCGGCGCGGACGTCGTCGTCGTCGAGACCGACCTTCACCCACCGCATGCCCTCGGTTTCCTCGACCTCAAACGTCGCCATCGATGTCAACCTCCGCGCCGCGGGTGATGCCACCCTTCGTCCAATCGACGCTCCACCCCGGAAACGCCAGCGCCGGATAGGGATCGGCAACGATCGGCTCCGGCGAGGCATGCACGATGTCGAACTGCTGGTCTTCGCGGATGCGCCCCAGCCGGAAGAACTTCGAGGTGTGCTGCGTCTTGGGATCGAGCCGGACGGGGCCCCCCGGGCCGGCAAACTCCAGGCCGTCGCGGAACGCCTGCCGCACGGCCTCGGTCTCAAACGAGCCCGCCTTTTCGACCGCCTTCTTCCAGAGATGCACGAGGCACCAGTCGGGCTCCATCGGATCGCCGGTCACGCGATCGTAGCCAAACTCCTTGCGGAACCCATCCACCCACATCTGATTGGCGGGCGTGTCGAGGCTCTGGAAGTAACAGGCGGCGGCGTAGTGCCCCGCCACCTGCTCGGGCATGAGAAACCGCAGTTCGTCCTCGGCGATGCTCGTGGTCATGACCGGGATTTTGGCGGGATCGACCTCGGCCTTGGCGAGGGCCGCAAACAGGCCGATGTTGCTGTCGCCGTTGACCGTGCTCAGCACGCAGTCGGCCCCCGAGGCGAGGATCTCCTTGACCACGCCGGAGAAGTCGCGGTCGCCCAGGGGCACGTAGGCCTCGCCCACCGGCCGCATCTCCTTCGTGGCGAGATACTTCTTCGCGATGTAGTTGGCTGTCCGCGGGAAAACCAAGTCGGAGCCCAGCAGGAAGATCTTTTTCCGCAGCCCTCCCGCCACGCTCGCCAGCCAGTCGAGCGCGGGGAGGATCTGCTGGTTTGGCACCATCCCGCCATAGACGACGTAGGGAGACGACTCGTTGCCCTCATACTGCACCGAGTAGAAGAGGAGCTTCTTCGCCTCCTCGAAGATCGGCAGCACCGCCTTGCGGGCGGAGCTCGTCCAGCAGCCGAACACGGCGACGGAGCCGTCGTCGAGCAACTGCCGGGCCCGCCGCGGGAAGAAGTCTGTCTTGGATCGTGGGTCGGGGGCCCGGGGCACGACCTGGCGGCCGAGGATGCCACCGGCCGCGTTGATTTGTTCGAAGGCGTGGAGTTCGATGTCGCGGAGCGACGTGGCGCTCATCGCCATCGTGCCGGTCTGCGAGTGGAGCAGGCCCACCTTCACGGTCTTCGCCCGCGGGGGGATGCCGAGCGAGCAGCCGGCGAACAGGGCCGGCGCGAGGGCCCGCGCGGCGGCAAGCGTGGCGGCGCTGCCCTGCCGCAGGGCTTCACGGCGCGAGAGTCGGTCGGCCGGCGTGCCGCTCATTGTTCCTCGATCCGTTTGTAGAGGGCCTCGAAGGGCTCGGCGGAGATGCTCACGTCGCCCCGGAAGGGCTGATTCATGTCGAAGATGAGGTGCATCATGATTCCCAGGTAGGCGGCCAGGATGCCGCCGAGCATGAGTTGCGTGAGAAACCGCATGTCGAACAGCCAGCAGATCGCGATGTTGAGGATCGCGCCCACGATCATCACAAACCACATCGATCCCGGCAGCGACGCCTTCACCGAGTAGAGCCGCAACTGCCGGGCTGCGAGGAGCTCGTTCAGCTGCCGCAGGGCCTCGGCGTGGATGATCTCTTGGGAGGGGGTCTTGGGCTCGAAGTCGAGCAGCTGGTCGTGGAAGGCCTGAATCCGGATCGTCCCCTCCTCGGGCACGATCCCCTGCTGCTGGAGCGGCCAGGCATATTTGATGACATACCGGGTGTAGTCGCGAATCAGCCAGCGGAGATTCTGCGAGTAGGGCTCGGGGTAGCGGGAGACGTCTTCGTAGAGCGCCGACACGGCCGATGCCTCCCGGGTCACGTTCGCCCCGGCCTCGGCCACGTTTTGGTAGGCGGTGACGGCGATCAGGCCGAGCAACAGGCCGTAGAACACGCAGAAGCAGGAGAGCACGTAGCCGACGATGTCATTGGAGCCAGGCGTGTATTTGACGAACTGCCGCAGGATCGGCCGCACGACGATCGAGCCGACCCAATAGAACCCGACGAACACCGTGACGAAGAGCAGCGCCAGCCGGAACGGTGGGACGTCGTAGAGCCAGTACCACGACTCGGGGTCGAAGAGATTCATGGGCGATCAGATGGGGGAGGTTCGCCGCCCCGGGGATCGGGCCTGCGGGAACGTCGCGATGGTAGCACCGGCGGGCGGTCGAGAGCCAGCAGGATTGACGTCGCGACTTTTTGTCGGCTACTGCACCCGTTCGCCGTCGAGGGCGTAGATCGCCAGGTGGCGGCCGTCGGGACCGCGGAGTTCCTCCACCCGAAACCGCCCCTCAACCGCGACCGGCCGGATCGAAAACTCGGCCGTCTGGCCGGGCTGCATCCGCACGACGACGCAGTCGTGGAGGGCCGCACCGGGGCCGAAGCAGCACTCCTGGTTGTCGCGAACGAGGACGAACTGGGTGAGGCCGCTCTGCTGGAAGCTCGGGAGGATGTAGCCGCGGATGCGGACCCGCTGCCGCTCGAGGTCTACGACCCGCGGGGTGAGCCGGTCGCGGGTGAAGGGCTCGCCCTTCTGGAGCTCGAGCTTGATGTCGTCGAACGTGATCTCGCGGATGGCGGCGGTGCCCGCAGATCGGGCTGGCGGCGCGTTGGCCGCCGGGCCAGACGGCGCGACGGCCGGCGAGTCTGGTGCCGGCTGGGGATCCGCGGCCGGCGGCTGAGGGTTTCCGCAGCCGACGATGAGGCACGAGGCGATGACGAGAAGAACACAGCGTGTCGTGCGGGAGGTCATGTCAGCGGACGCTCGCCGCATCGAGGTGGTAGAGCACGCCGCCGGCGATGTCGGCCGTGCCAGCCGGCTGCACGCGGAACCGGCCGGCGACCTTCACGAGGTAGGGCGTGAAGTCGATGCCCGCCGGGTCGGACAGTTGCACGAGCACGCGGTCGGTGATCTTCGGGTTGCCGCCGAAGCAGCAGTCGCCCTGGTCGCGGACGAGCAGGAACTGCACGAGGCCGTGCTGCTGTTTGCCGGGATAGATGTAGCCCTTGAGCAGCACATCGCGGCCGTCCACGCCGCTGGCCGAATCGGGTACGTGGGTCGCGGCTTCGCCCTCGGCCGGCTGGAGGTCGGCGTAGGAGAGTCGGACAAAGCCTTCCGGAAGCTCCGTGGCGTATTCATGGGCGTGGGAGGCGACGCTGGCCGCGAGCGTGATGAGCGACACGAGCAGAGCCGCCACGGCCAGCAGTCGGCCCGTCAGGAGGGGATGGCGAGCGGCGATGTCGCGCAGCGCGATCCCGGCGAGCACGGCGCCGACGAGTGGCACGGCGACCAGCCACCAGCCGAGGAACGCCACGGGTGACACCGCGGCCACGGCCGCTGCGGCGATGGCCGCACCCGAGATCGCGCGATACGAATCTCCCTCCTCGCGGGACTCTGCGTCCTGGCGAGCGGGCCGCGCCGAAGAATCAAACAGGCTCGTGCCCATGGGGTCAGCGGCTACCGGCGGGTGCGGTTCGCATTGCGGCCCGTGAGACCAGCGCGATCGCGAGTACCACGACACCCCACAGGATCCACTTCCACCGCGGGGCGCCGGCGGGCGCGGTCTGCATGGCGGGTGCCGGGGACTCCACGACAGGCTTCGTGGGGTCGTGGCCGGGCACGTTGTCAGTGGCATCGTCGTCCGCGAGCACCGGCGCCACGGTGATTGGCAGGGATGCCTCGGCCGCGTCCGGGGGCGGGGCGTCGAGGCCGCGGCCGGAGTTGTCGTCGGGGTCTGTTGGCTCGTCGGCCGGTGCCGACGTGCCGGAGGCGACGAGCCCGGCGATGCCCGCGAGCGTGGCGGCCCGGCGGACCGCCTCTGGGTCGATCGTTTCCAGTTCCGTGATCGCCGCGGCCGCCTCCGGGAGCGGGCAGGCGCGGAGGTAGTTCACGATCGGCTCGCGGACGAAGATGTTGTCGGCCTGGGCCTCCTTGAAGAGCGTGACAAGCCGGTCGATGGCCGACCAGTCTTGCCAGCGGGCGAGGTCGGCGATCACGAGGTCGGCGAGTTTAGGTTCCTGGAGTAGCAGCCGTAGCGATGCCAGCACGCGGTCTTTGGGAACGAGATCCGACTCCTCGCCGAGGAACCGCAGCGCCATCACCGCCGCGTAGGTCTCGGTGAAGGGCACGTCGCGGCCCTGGCGGTCGAGGAACAGCCGGTCAACGAGGTCGAGCGCCTCCGGTCCCTTGAGGGCCACGTAGCAGGCGATCAGTGCGTCGAGGCCGCTGCGGGCCTCGAGCTGTTCCGGAGTGAGGCTTTCACCTGAGAGGATCTTTCCGATTCGCTCGGCATCGTCCTCTGAGCCGCAGACGCCGAGCATTGTGGCGTAGAGGCGGCGGCGGTTGGCCTGCACTTTCGGGTTTTCGATCCAGGAGAGGAGTTTGGCCGCGTCCATCTTCTCCTTCAGCCCCCGCACGTCGGCGTAGGGGGCGATCGCAAACTCATCGTAGGCGTCGCGGGCGAGCGTCTCGTCTTCGTCCTCGAGATAGTCTTGGAAGAAGGCGAGCCGCTCCGGCCCCTTCTCCGGCAGGCCGCCGAGTTTCCGGATGTACTCGACCCCGCGGTCGCTGGCGCGGACCGGACTCGACCAGATGAGGTTCGGCGGCTCCACGCCCATGAGCAGAAAGAGCGTGCCGACCGGCTTCTCCTCGAGCATGATCGTCTCGATCGGCGTCGCGTCGCCGCCGGTCAGGCCAGCGTCCGCAACGAGGTCGCCCCCCTTGAGTACCTCGACGACCGCGAACTTGCCCTTGGGCAGCGGGCCGTCGGCGGTGGGCGCGAGCAACGCGGCAGGGGGCGATTCGATTAGCTTGGCGATCACGGCTGCCTGGCTCTGCGCGATCTCCTGCGAGAACGTCAGCGACACCGCCGAACAGAACGGGCATGCAGTAGCCGTGGCGAGCGCGCTGCCCGCCATGGCCACGATCAGGCATCCGATGAGGAACTTCTTCATGGGCTCGTCGCCTTCTTGCGAAATCCGGCTGCGGGACAGGACGAGTTCGCTCGCCAACGGCAGGATAGCCGACGCTCGCGATCCTCGCCCCGATCCCGCAGCCTGCGGCCTTACGGCTTCCTGTGCATCGTACAAGCCCAACGCCGTGAGGCGTGGGGCGAACGACCACCGGACGCCGCGTCCAGCGTGGGGGACGCCCGCGGCCTTACGGCCGGTCGGCTTTCTGAGCGGACCTCAGCCCAGCCACTTGGCGACGTCGGTGCGGTAGGC
>QWPO01000170.1 GCA_003669255.1 Planctomycetota bacterium
ACCGGCTCCGGCAAAGTGATCTTCAGCGGCACGGGCAACTTCTCCGGCCCAACCACCGTGCAGGCCGGTGGCCTGCAGCTCGCGGCCGGCTCGCCGCTGGGCACGAGCACGATCACGCCGATCGCGGGCGGCACGCTGTCGCTCTCGCCTTACGCGGTGACCACGGTTAGCGGTCTGCTTCCCAACGCCGGGGGCCTTACCGACGTGGGCAACGGTTTCATGACGGTCTCTTCCGGGCTGAGCGCCGCGGACATGGTCACGGCTCTCGTGACCGGCCGCGGTGACGGCTCGTGGAGTGGCACTAGCGGCATCGTTTCGAGCGCGGCAGCCGCCAACGTGGCCGCCAGCACCCCGCGGACGGTCGGCTGGCTGGACAACGGCGACGGATCGGTGGCCTTTGCCTACGCGGCTCCGGGGGACACCAATCTCGACTGGCAGATCGACGTCCTTGACGCGAGCAACTTCCTGTCGTTCGGCAAGTTCGACTCTGGGCTCGCGGCGACCTGGCTGGAGGGCGACTTCAACTACGACGGCGTGGTGGACGTGCTCGACGCCGCTGACTTCTTCGGCACCGGCCTCTACGACGCCGGCAGCTACAACCAACCAGCCGGACTGACTGGCACCGTGGCCGCCGTGCCGGAACCGACGGGGCTCGGAACGATCGCGGTAGCCGCCGCGGCAGCGATCGCTCTTCGGAGACGGCGGTGAGGTGATCGGCCGCGCATCGCCGGCGGTTGGGCCATGCCCCTCGCCTCACGGTGACCCGGTTGGGTGATGGTTGCCCCTTGCTCCTTGCTTCATGATCAAGATGGGTTTCGGGCTTTGTTCTTGAGGGCGCACCTGTGGTTCCACCATCCCGCTTCAAGGCAATGTTTGCGACGACTGCTCTCGCTGGGGCGCGAGGCTTTACGCTGGTCGAATTGTTGGTCGTGATCGCGATCATTGCCACACTGATCGGCTTGCTCCTGCCGGCGGTGCAGAGTGCCCGCGAGGCGGCCCGGCGGACGTCGTGCCAGAATAACCTCAAGCAGATCGGCCTGTCCTGCCTGTCGTACGAGTCGGCGAAGCGGGCGTTTCCGTACGGCAATGCGATCATCGCGACGTACACCGGCGGCGCCGTGCCCAAGGGGACAAACTTGAAGTATGGCAGCGGCTGGACGCTCGAGATCATGCCCTACTCGGAGAATAACGCCCTCAAGGCGCTCTACAGGCCGAACCTCGACATCCTCTCGTCCGATGCGCAGGTCAAGCAGCTGCGGGAGACGCCGGTGGCAGCCTACGCCTGCCCGTCGGATCACCCGATGCAGCTTGGTCAGCCCGACTCGCCGGCCGCGGCAACGAGTGTCTCCTTTTGGTCCGGGTCGTACCGGGCCTGCGCGGGCCGCGGCAACGGCTCGGCGACCTGGTATCTCTGGGAGGATTTGCCTGCCCCCTATCAGACTTCGACTTCCACGGCCAACAGCGGCGGCTCGCCGATCCACGCGGGATGGCGGGGAGTGATGCACGCGGTGCGGCAGGATCCCTCGTCGAACACCATCGACCAGACTTTTCCGCTGAGGCCGGAACGGATCAAGTCGATCTCCGACGGCCTTTCGAAGACGCTGCTCGCGGCGGAATCGACGAACCGCAACACCAGCCCCAGCGGCTCGAATCGAGAGTGGGGCCGGCGGTCCTACTGGGCGCACTCCTTCGGCAACTACACGTCATCGCAGACGCTGCCGCAGGAGCGGACGCTGCTTGGCGACTACGGTAAGTGCTCGGCGATTCCGGATGGCGCCGAGCCCAACACCGGCAACAGCAACCGCGCGTGCATGTCGGGCTGGTTCGCCCTCCACCCGGGCGGCATCAACGGCGTGATGGGCGACGGCTCCGTCCAGTACATCGACCTCGCGATGGACAAGCAGACCTGGGCTGTGATGGGCAGCATCGCCGATGGCGGCGTCTACTGACTCACCGCCAACGTAGCCTCACGGCTGCGGGGTGGCGGGGAGGCCCTTGATCCAGGTGCGAACCACGGCCACGGCCTCGTCCTGAACCAGGCTGCGGCCGATGTTGGGCATCATGATGCTTGGGTCGTGCGACTCGATCCGATACATGAGCACCGACTCGTCCGGCTTGCCCGGCACGATGTCATATTTCCGGCCGCCGGCCCCGTGCCCCGCCGCCACCGGGCTTTTCCACACGCCGAGCTGCGCCGGCGACTCCTGCTCCCAGCTGAGATCGAGCCCCGTGGTGCGGGCCGTGCCGATGGCGTTGTGGCAGTGGCCGCAGTTCATGGCGAGCCAGGCGCGGGCCCGGCGGGTGACCGTGCCGAGTTCCGGATTGTCGAAGCAGGGGACGGTTTCCACTTCTGCCGCGCCCGCCGCACCGCCGGGCAATCCGCGCAGCATCCCGACCTGGGCGAGATAGGCCAGCTGGCTCCGCTCGACGGCAGCGCGGTCGTCTCCCTCGAGCGCGGCGACGAGATCTCGGTCGATGCCGGCTTCGACCGTGGGCAGCGGTCGGTTGAGGTTGCGGGCGGTGGGGCCGAGCGGCTGATACTGACGGTCCTGGGCGTGGCAGCTGAGGCACTGGTTGGCGTTGGGTACCTCGTATCGCGTGGTGCGGGGCTTACCGTCGTCGTGAATCCAGGCGACCTGCATCGCGGCGCCACCAAGGGCGAGTTCGGCGTCTGTCTGGTCGGCGTTCCAGAGATACGACGCCCCGAACCAGCCGTCGTCGCATCGCATCTCGATCCGGGTCTCGAGCAGCCGCTCCCCCAGCGACGCGTCGCGGAAGTCGTGACGGTAGGAAAAGGTCTTCGCCATCACGGTGCCGACCGGAAACTGCGGCATCCCCTCGCCGGCATACTCCATCACGCCGCCGGCGGGCAGCTTGATGAACCGCCGCTTGTCGGCGTAGTCGGTGAAGAGCTGCGTGTTGAGCTCGTAGAGCACAACGCCCGCCGCGGGCACCTGTGCCTTTAGCGGCCCCGCGAAGAGCCCAAACTCCGAGAGCCTGCGGGGCATCGAGCGGTACACCCGGACGGCGGCGGGCACCTCCTGAGGCAGGGCCGCGGGCGGGGCGAGCGTCACCTTCGGCAGCGGCGCGATGTCGGCGGCGTGGACCTTGAGGTCAGTCTTGAACGAGTAGCCGCCGGTGAGATACGAGGTGAGCGAGAGGTTGCGGAGGTCGAAGTTACCGAACGTCGCCGCACCGTTGCCTTTGATGCTCAGCGTGGGGCCGCCGTCTTTGGCCCGGTGGACGCCGTCCCAGAGGATGTCGGGAAACTTCTTGCCGATCACCTGCTTGAGCTGCGTTGCGATCGCGCCCTGCGGGTTGCTCCCGCCACGCGTGATGCGGTTGTCGTGCACCGACACATGTTCGGGAATTGGGTCGTAGGTTTTGTCCTTGATCTTTTTCTTGCCGAGCACGTTGTAGCTGACGAGCAGGACGTTGGCCGTGTGGTGGTCGTCGATCGTGTTGTCGAACACCTCGACGTGGTCCATCGCCAGCACCATCACGCCCGTCCCCTGGGGCACGTTCGACACAACGCTCCCCTCGTCGGCGAAGTTGCGGTGGTTGTTGCCCACGACCTCGTTGTGGAACACGCGGACGTTCTTTCCCGCCTTGATCTGCAGGCCCGGGAGGTCGAACACCAGCACGCCGCCGGTATTGTTGGTGGCGACGTTGTCGTAGACGTCGGCGTCGATCGTGTTCTCAATTTCGATGCCCGCGACGTTGCGTTCGGCCCGGCAGTCCCGCACCACCACCCGCTTCGACTGCCCCACGTAGATGCCGGAGTCGGAGGCGCCGAACGCCGTGCACTTCTCGATCAGGACGTTCGCGCACTGCACAGGGTAGAGGCCGTAGCCGCCGTTGTCGGGCGAGGGCGGGCCGGTCCACTCCACCCGGACGTCACGCAGCGTGACGTCCGTCGCACCAAGAACCTTGACGGCGTTGCCGGCGGTGTCTTCGATCGCCAGCGACTCCAGCGTGAAGCCGTCACCGGTGGCCTCAATGCCCTGGCCGCCATCGACCTGCCCCTTGAAGGAGAGCACCGTCTCGTTCGGCCCGCGGCCGCGGATCGTAAGCCCCGCCGCCGCGACGTCGATCTGCCGGGGCAGCTGGTAGCGGCCCGCCTCGAGCTGGATGACGTCGCCGGGGAGTGAGTCGATGATCCGCTCCTGGATTTCGTTGGGAGCATTCGGGCCAGGGGAAACCGAGTACACCTGCGGGTTGAACGCCGCGGCGTCGCCCGCGCTGCACATCGCGACGGACGCCGTCTCCGGGGCAGTTGTGGTAGCGGGCGGCTCCGCGGCAGTGCCCCCGGCTGCCGCGACCAGCGAAAACGCCGCCCATGCCGCCGCCATCGTCCTGCCGAACGCGTACGAATCCATGGCGACTATTCCCTTGGCGAGCGGCCCATTCGTGAGCAGCCGAGCAGTTTGCCCTGTGCCCATCGTATCCCGAGGGTTAAGGTATCACAGGCGCGTTTGCCCGCCCCCGGCGGCGCAGCCCACGGAGTCGTCGATGCCCCCCGCGCTCCCCACTGAATCGCCTGCACTCGATGCCGCCTTGCACCGCTTGGCGGAGGGGGCCCAGCGCCACGCGTCGCGAAGCCCCGCGGAGCGCGGCATGCTCGCGCTGCAGACGGCCCAGGCGGTGGCGGCGGTGGCGATTCCGTGGGGCGAGACGGCCGCCGCCATGAAGTTGGTGCTCGAACCGGGCAGCCGCGGCGGCCCGCAGGCGGGGCCGACGCCGGCTGCGGTGCTGGCAGAGGAGACCGCCACCGGTCCGCTGGGCACAGTGCGACTCCTGGTGCTCACGGCGCAGACGCTGGCCGATGTCCAGCGAGGCGGCTTACCAAAGCTCTCTGCACGGCCGCGTCCTGGCCATCCCGATCGCCGCGGCGACCGGCTGCACGGCGGGCTTGAAGACTACGTGGAGGTCGACGTGTTGCCCTCGGGCGTTGGCCGACTCCACGACAGCATGGTGTTTCGCGACTACCGGGCAACCGTTCGCTGCGGAAACCTCGGAGATATGGCCGCGTTCGACCGCGCGTGGGCCAGGGAGATTCAGACGCGGCCAACGGCAGGTGGCGTGGCCGTGGCCCTCGGGGCGGGCAACGTCACGGGGCTGGCGGTGGCCGACGCGATCAGCCACATCTTCGAGCATGGCCGGGCGGTCCTGCTCAAGCTCCATCCGCTGCACGGCGCGTTGGAGCCGATTCTCCGCGAGGCGCTGAGGCCGCTGATGGCGGCTGGCGTCTTGGAGATCGTCACCGGCGGGGCCGAGGTGGCGAAGGCCGCGGTGGCGGCGCCACTCGTCACGCACGTGCATCTCACGGGGGGTGATGGGGCCTACGACGCGCTGGTCTGGGGTGGGCCGCGGCGGGATCGC
>QWPO01000145.1 GCA_003669255.1 Planctomycetota bacterium
AGGAATGCATTGGAATCATTTTTGTACAGGGAGGCCAGACCCCAGATGGAGTCGAAGACGGATTCCTCCTTGGGTTGGACCTGAGCCTGGGGGCCTTTGCCGCCGGAACTGGCCATGGTAGTGGAACTGCCCGCGTGAACGGCCCCGGCGAGGGTCAGGACCGTGGTGGTCTGGGCGAGTAATCGAAGCATGCTGGTTTGAATCATGAGTAGTGTTAGTGGTAGTGGTAGTTGCGTTGTGGATTGTGCCAGACATTTAATTTGGCCAGGCGAGTTCATTTATCTGAAGAAAACGTAACTAGGCCATGCATTTTGTGTGACAATTTCGTCATTTATAAACCGGCGATTCGCACCGGGAAAGGAAACGCCCTTGTTGGCGCGAGCAGGCGAGTAGTGGATGCTGGGTGCAGTGTAGCGGCAATGCCACGCGCTGCAAGCAGCTGCGTGAACATTTCGTTACTTTCCCGACATGGCCAGTCCCGTTCAGAAAGGCATGCTCCTACGAATGCGGTCGCTCGCCGCCATGACGAATGTCGTAGGAGGAAATGCGGTAGACGGCATCCTCTGCGATGTTGCAGGCCTGGTCGGAAGTGCGTTTGAGGAAGCGGATGATAAACAGAATGTCGAGATAATCAGGAATGCGTGAGGCGTCCTGCTCCATGCGTTTGGTTAGGGCATTCACTCCCTCTGCATGCAGAGTTTCGATTTCCTTGTCCCGCTGATCGATCTGCAGAGCGCGCTCCAGATTGGAGTCAAGGAAGGCACTCACAGAATCCGCCAGCAGGGCGGAAACCTTGGCGTGGAGGGTCTCCACAAGTCCGGCCTCCGGCAGGGGGTCGCCTTTCATGAGGCGGCGTGATCGGCGGGCAATGCTGACCGCGTGGTCCGAGATGCGTTCGAGGCTGGTGGCCATTTTCATGGTGGAAATGACGAGGCGCAGGTCGTTGGCGACCGGACTGAATTTCATGATGGTCTCCACTCCGTCGTGGTCGATTTTTTTCTCCAACAAATCGATGGGTTCGTCATCGACGATGGCCTGATTGCAGAGAGCTTCGTTGCCGGTCAGGAGTCCTTCGATGGCATGCGCGAGATTGGCAGCAGCACCATTGGCCATGTTGAGGGCATCGGTTTTGAGTTGGCTGAGGGCGCGTTGGTAAGCGCCGAGAATGTGTTTTTCTTCGGTCATAAATGTTGAAAGAATGGCAGGGTGGAAGGTGCGGGGAAAGGATCAACCGTAGCGACCCTCGATATACATGGCGGTCTTCTCATGAACCGGATTCATGAAGAGATCGAGGGTCGGGGTGTGTTCGATGATCTCGCCCATCAGCATGAAGATGCATTCATCACTGGCGCGGCGGGCCTGGGCCATGTTGTGGGTGACCATGAGGATGGTGAATCTCCCCCGCATGCCACCGATGAGGGCTTCGATGCGTTCAATGCCCGCCGCATCCAGCGCGGAACAGGGTTCGTCCATGAGAATGATTTCCGGTTTGAGGGGCAGCAGCCTGCCGATGCAAAGTTTCTGCTGCTGTTCGAGGGTCAGTTCCGTGGCCTTGCGTTTGAGTTGATCCTTGACCTCGCTCCAGAGGCCGACTTCAGAGAGTGATTGCTCCACCAGATCCTCGAGTTCCCGCTTCGAATGGTATCCCGAGGGAGTGTGACTTTTCAGGCCGAAGAGCACGTTGTCGAAAATCGAAATCGGCAGGGGATTGGGTCGTTGGAAGACCATGCCCACACTTTTGCGGAGCGTGGCCACGGAGACATCCTCATCGAGAATATTTTTCCCAAGAATCGTGATCGAACCGGTGGTTTTGACGTTTCCGTAGCGTTCATTGATACGGTTCAGGGATCGGAGCATGGTGGACTTGCCGCACCCCGAGGGGCCAATCATGGAGGTGATGATGCCCTGCTTGATGTTGATGTTCACATTAAACAGTGCCTGGAAATTTCCATACCACAGGCTGAAATCATTAACGTGGACGCTGTAGCCATCGCGTCCGGGAATTTGGAGTGGGGCGGAGTTTTGGGTCGCAGTCATGGGGTGTTTACGCAGGGGTTAGCCGAATTCTCCGTTGAGGTAGCGTCCGGTGATCTCCTTTTTCGGCCGGTTGAACATGGCTTCGTTCTCCCCCCATTCCACCAGTTCGGAATCATTGAGAAAGGCCACATGATCCGCCATGCGCCGGGCCTGCTGGGTGAGATTGGTGACGAGAATGATGGTCATTTTCTCCTTCAATTGCATGAGCACGTCCTCGATCTTCATGGTGGTGACGGGGTCGATGGCGATGGAGAATTCATCGAGGCAGAGGATTTCCGGGCTGAGTGACAGCGCCCGGGCCAGGGTAAGTCGCTGCTGCTGGCCACCGGAGAGTTTGGTGCCGAGCATGTCCAGGCGGTCCTTGACCTCGTCCCAGAGGACGGAATCCCGCAGGCAGCGCTCGACGATCTCATCCAGCTCCGCCTTGTTCCTGACGCCCATGCGCCGTGGGGCGTAGGCGACATTTTCATACACTGTTAGCGGTAAGCCCACGGGCAAGGGGAATACCATGCCGATGCGACGACGCAACGAATAGACATCGCGTATGGCCTTAACATCCTGACCCTTGAGGAGGACTTGGCCTGTGACTTTGGCCGCATCAATGAACTCAATGGTGCGGTTGATGCATTTGAGCATGGTGGTCTTGCCGCTGTTGGCCGGGCCGACGAATGCAAACACGCTGTGCTCGGCGATTTTAAAAGAGAATCTGTCCACCGCCCGCTTCTGGCCATAGTGGACGCTGACGTCGCTGAATTCGATGTGGGTGGACATGGGCAAGTTGGACGAAGAGGTTACCATTTCTTGGCATTGCGTAGTTTCATCCGGAGGGCGATGGAGAGGCTGTTGACGCTGAGAATGAGCAAAATCATGGCGGCGGCGCAGCCGAACTTCATGTGCTCAGGCATCCCTGAGATTTCCGCCATGATGATTTTGAGGTGATAGGCCATGGCAAGGAAAGGTTCGGACACTGCGTAGGGAGCGAGCTTTTCGGGGAAAGTTTCCGGGACGTAGAGACTGAAAGCCGCCCCCGTGAAGAGAATGGGTGCGGTTTCACCAGCGGCGCGTGAAACGCTTAGAATGATCCCGGTGAGGATGCCGCCGAGTGAATTGGGCAACACGATGGTTCGAATGGTCTGCCACTTGCTGGCACCGAGATTCCAGCAGGCTTCGCGAAAGGTCTTGGGCACCGAACTCAACGCTTCACGAGTGCTGGTGATGATGAGCGGTAGTTCCATGACGGCAATGGTCAGTGATGCTGTCAGCAGGCCGGCGTGCATGCGTTGTAGAGGGTCGTCGATGAAGCGATTGATCAAGGGCAGTAGCCCCAGGACGAATGCTCCGAGACCGAACAAGGCATGAACGATACTGGGCACACCAGCGAGGCTGGTGACGCCGACGCCAATGGCACGGGTGATCCAATTTTCCTTGGCATATTCATTGAGATAGATGCCGGAGAGGACTCCCACGGGGACGGCGACGCAGAGCGAGCAGATGACCAGATAGAAAGAGCCAATCAATGGCCCCCAAAGTCCACCAGCCTTACCTTTGTCACTTGGGTTCAGGAGGAAATAGTCCAGACTGAAGGCAGGCCAGGCATGGTGGAAAATGTATGCCAAAATCCAGAGCACAGGTGCGATGAGCATTAGGCAGGCCAGCGCCGTTCCCCACTTGGCCATGATGGTAGTGCGGGCCTTGCGGGCTTCATAGCGTGTGGCGGCGAATGGATTGAGTGGATGGGTCATTGGCAGAAATGTCTAAACGTGTTTCTTGGTTCCCTTGATGACCAAATCAGCGACGACATTGACGACGCCGGTGATGACGAAGAGGACCAGGCCGAGGATGAAAAGCACATGATAGTGATCGCTGTTCTTCGGTGCCTCGCCCATTTCTGCGGCGATGGTGGCGGTGATGGTGCGGACGGGATCTGTGATGGCCGAGGGGATTTGGTTGGCGTGGCCCGTGGCCAACAGCGCGGCCATGGTTTCCCCGATGGCCCGGCCCAGGCCTAACATCACGGCCGCGAGCAAGCCATTGCGGGCGGCGGGAAAGAGGACTCGGAAAACGATTTCCCACTTGCTTGCCCCCAGAGCCAGGGCCGCTTCCCGGTAGGCGTCAGGAACAGCGCGGAGGGCATCCTCGCTGAGGGATACGATCAAGGGCACGCTCATCAAACCGAGAACAATGCCGCCATTGAGAAGATTGCGACCTTGTTGGACGCCGAACCAGTTTTGAATGAGCGGGGCCAGCACCATGAGGCCAATGAAGCCCCAGACGATGGACGGGATCGCAGCCAGCAATTCCAACAAAACTTTAAGAAACTCCTTCACTTTGCCCGTGGCGAATTCGGAGATATAAACCGCAGCGGCCAGACCGAGTGGAACGGAAATAAGCAGGGCGAGCGCGGTGGTCGAGAGTGTTCCCACTAGCATAGCCAAGATCCCGTAGTGCGGCTCATTGCCAGTTCCGGGGCTGGGAACCCACTTCGTGCTAGTAAAAAATTCAACCCAATTTATCTTGGATATCATGGGGCCCGCGCCTTTGAGGATGAAGATCAAAATGGCGGTCAGAGCGGCGAGCGAACTCCATCCGCAAATCTTGATGAGCCACTCAATGGGCTTTTCAAACCTGTCACTCAGCAGGGACTTGTTGACGCGGGTTTTGCGGGTGGAATCAGGCATTTAAACCGATGGGTTGGGAATGGGAAGTCCAGGAGAGCGTAATGCGCCCCTGGACTTCCCGAACATTGATTAGGAACGGCTACTTGAGGGACACGAATCCTTCCTTGTTTACGATGGCCTGCCCCTCTGGTCCTTTGATCCAGTCAATAAAGGCTTTAATGTCACCGGTCGGTTCGCCAACTGTGTAGATGAAAAGTTTACGGGCGATGGGATAGGATCCGCTGCGGGCAGCATCCTCTCCAGGAATCACGGCTTCGCCGCCTTTTTTTGCGGATACTTTCAGCCAATTGACCTTGTCGTTCTTATACCCCATGCCGCTGTAGCCCATGGCGCTGGGGGTTTTGCTGACGCTCTCCACGACTTCGTTGGATCCGACGAGTTCGCTGATTCCCTGACGGAATTCCCGCTGCTTTTTCTCCGGCGTTTTGCCGCAGATGTGCTCGCGGAAGTAATCATAGGTGCCTGAGCTGCTCTGACGTCCGATGAGTGAAATCTGCCCCCCTGTGCCGCCCACAGCCTCCCACTGGGTAATCGTGCCGCCTTCCGCCCAGATCTCCTGGAGTTCTTCAATGGAGATTTGGGTGACTGGGTTAGCCTTGTGGGTATATACGGCCAAGGCATCGAGGCATACGGCGTGTTCAACGA
>QWPO01000039.1 GCA_003669255.1 Planctomycetota bacterium
TAGAGCAGGTTTTCAACCTGCTCGGAATAAGGCACAGGTTGAAAACCTGTGCTACGTGGTTGGGCACAGGTTGCCAACCTGTGCTACGAGGGCGGAGGCGGGACGCTCGCGATCCAGCCTTCGAGCGGATCGAGGTTTCGCGGGAAGCCATAGCGGGGTAGCCGCGAGGCGTGGGCTGCTTGGAGGCTGCAGATCGCAGCGTCGAGCAGGTCGCCGGCGCCGTCGGCGATCATCCGCCGCTCGAGTGCGGCGGAAACCTCCAGCCGCACGTCGAGACCGGCTTCGCCGGCGATGAGCGCGTTGAGGATGGCGCGGCGGTTGGCGCGACGTTCAGCCGTTTGCATCGCCGGCGTGTCGCTCTTGTAGGACCTCCGGCAGACCTGCCGCGCCGTGAATCCCGGATAGGCCTCCAGGGCGATCCTCTTGCGGGCTTGGCCTCGCCCCGCCACGCGATGCGCCGGAAACGAAAGCCCGGCGTTGAGCATCCGCCCGATACCGGCATGCATCATCCAGGCGACGGGTGGGTTGGTCCAGCGCATCGCCGGGCTCGACCCCGCCGGCTTGTCGGTCTTCCTCCACGCAAACTTATCTCCGGCCGGGCGGCCCGCGCACCAGCGGCGAAACACGTCGCGGAGCGCCTCTCGCTCCTGCCCGCAGTAGAACCGCACGAACCGCTGCCAGTCGGTCGGCCAGCCTTCGTGCTCGATCAGCGTCCGCGGCTGACCGAAGGGCAGGTCGAAGCCGCCGAGCCAGTCGCCCGGCTCGCGGAGCAGGTCGTCGAACGCGGCAAGCGTGTGGAGTTCGCGGATCGCGTCGAGGTGGACCACCGCGGTGCGTGGGCCATCCGCGAGCCGGCCCATCGCCACGGTGAGTGGCTTTCGCGGTCGCGGTGCCGAGGTGAAGTCGACACCGAGGACGACGTGGCCGTTGCGACGAGCTGAGCCGGTCACCCGACAATCACCGTCGGTCGCCTCGTCGGGTCGGCGATCGCCGTGTCGAGCAGATCCACCACGCGGTTGGGGACGTCGCCCTGGCCGAAGAGTACGTAGTCGAGGGCCAGTTTCAGGCTCCCGCCCTTGCTCCAGCCGAAGATGATGTCGAGCGGTGCGCCCCCCTTCGTCATCTCCATCGCCACCTGGGTGATCGTGTGCGATACCGACACGACGTCGCGGGCCACGATCACAAACCGCGTGCCCTCCTGCCGCGCCGAGATGATCGGCGCGTTTTGGAACTCGCTCACGTCGCCGTAGTGCACTTCCAGGAACACGAGCGGCACGGTCTCGGGGATGCGGTGCTTGCGTCGGATCTCGGCTTCCTTCTCCGCGAGCGACCGGCTGCCGGGGCGGTGTGGCACCAGCACCCGGAAGGCGCCTTCCAGAATGATGTCGGTCCAGAGCATCCGGTCGGCAGGATCGGCGAACCGAAATTCCTTGAGCCGCAGTTCGTCGCTGCGCAAGAACCGCGACGTGAACGAGAGCAGCATCACGCAGCCGATGAAGATCGAGGCGATGATGATGCCGTCGGGTCGCTCGATCATGTTGGCGAGCGTCGTGTAGATGAAGACCAGCGTGATCAGCCCGAAGCCCACCCGCTGGCTGTAGAGGGCCAGAGCATGATGAGGCTCAGGCGTCTTCCGCATCTCGTGGAGGAAGGAGGCGATGCAGGCGCTGGTCATCAGCACGAGCACGCCGGTGGCGTAGGCGCCGCCCTGGGCCGAGACGTCGGCCCGGAAGGCGAGCGTTACGATCAGGTTGATGATCGTGAAGGCCAGCACCAGCGGCCGGTAGGCGCTGGCCCAGGTGGGCGCCATGCCGTACCGCGGCAGGTAGCGGGGCACCATGTTGAGCAGGCCGCCCATTGCCGACGCGCCGGCAAACCAGAGGATCAGGATCGTGCTGATGTCGTAGATCGTGCCAAACACGCTGCCGAACAGCGGGCAGATCGGGTGCGGGCTCTCGCCGTGGGCGATATAGGCGAGCGCCCGGTCCATCGCCTTGCCCTTCACCGGTTCGAGGCGAAGCTCCTCGGCGGGGATCAGGGTGTTGGTGCCGGTGGCCAGCGACGATCCAATCAGGAAGAACGACATGATCAGGGCCGCCACCAGCATCATCCGCCGCGTGTTGGCGATCCGGGCCTGTTCGTTGTGCGGGTCGGCCTCGGTGCCACGCACCATGTGGATGTGGAGCACGCCCGTCTCAAAGCCCGAGAGGCCGAGGGCGAGCTTTGGAAACACGAGAACCGCGATTCCCATTGCCACCCACGGTCCCGTGCCCGAGAGCGGGGCGTGACCGAGGTGGTAGTTGCCCGTGGAGATTTCCGTAAACCACTGCTGGAGGAGGGCCGGGTGCGTGACGAGGTGGAAGATGCTCGCCAGCACCACCACCAACGAGAGCCCGAGGAAGGCCGTGCAGATCACCGTGGCCACACCGACCACCTCGCCATAGCCCTTGAGAAACATCGCTCCGAGCATGACGAGCAGAAACATCGTGGTGGGCATCTGCCCCTGGAGCCACGTCGGCACGTGGTCTTCGTAGAGGGGGTTGGAGATGAGGTGGGCCGCGGCGTCGGCGGCCGAGAGCGTCTTCGTGATCACGAAGTCGGTGGCGGCGAAGCCGATCAGCACGAGGACGACGAGTTTGGCACCCCAGCCCTTGAACATCCGCTCGATCATGCCGATCGACCCGACACCGTCGGGCGTCTCGCCGGCCACGTGGCTGTAGATCGGCAGGGCGCCAAAGAGCGTGACGAGCACGAGCACGAGCGTCGCCAGGGGGGCGAGCGTGCCGGCCCCCTCGAAGGCAATCGAGGGCTGGTAGCCGAGGGTGCTGAAGTAATCGACGCCGCACAGGCACATGATCAGTAGCCACGGGTAATGGCGGTGATCATGGTGAGACTGGCTCAAGGACGGCTCCTGAAGGAAGGAAGGAAGAAGTATCCGCAACGCCTTAGAAGCCTGCAACTGGCGGCCGGCGGGCAGCGCTTTTCGGGCTTTGAGGCCTGTAACGCATACTATTGGAAGGTCGTGTGATCGTCCGGTTCGTCCGCCGAGGCCAGTTGCATGCGTCATGTGTGGGCAGTGCTGATCGCGGTCGCGGCATCCGCCGCGTTCGCCGCCGCGCCCGTGGCAGTCCTCGATCTGCCGGGAGGCGGCGTGCTGCCGGGCACGCTCCTGCCTGCGACCGCCGGCGAGGAAGGTGATCGGGAGACGCTCGCCTGGCGTTCGCCGGCGTTCGCCGGGCCGCTGGAGTTTCATCTCGACGAGATCGCCGGCGTGCGCTTCACCTCTTCGCCGGTTGAGCAGCCCGCAGCGGCCTTTCGCTTTATTCTCAGCGGGGGCGACCTACTCGACGGCGCGATCGAGGCAATCGACTCCGACCATGTGACGCTCACGCCGCGTGGCACGGACCGCCCGGTGCGGGTGCGGCGCGATGTCATCGAGGGCGTGTCGCGGATCGGCAGCCGGATCGCCGGCAGTTACGTCGGGCCTGGCGGCCTGGCGGGCTGGCGTCACGAGCCTGAAGGGGTCTGGCGGTCGGAGGCGGGGCACATCGTCGCCGCGCGGCCGGGCACCGCGCTGATCGATGTGGTCGCGCCGACTCGGGCCATCTACGACATCGTCATCTCCTGGCGCCACCGTCCCGAGTTGCGGCTTTCCGCGGCAGCCACCAAGCGGCCGGGCGACGAGGGCTACTGGGTCGAACTACTCCGGCTGCAGGACGGGACGCCCGAGGCGGCGATCATCCGTCGCGAACAGGAGCTGGCGGCGGTCGAGCCGCTGGGGGCGGGTGATGCGGCGACCAGGTCGCTCCGAGTGGTGATGTTCGTCGATCAGGAGAAGGGGCGGCTGGCGGCCTACACGGTTGACCGTGGTGTCGCGGGGTCTGTCTCCGAGGTGGTGGTGCCGCCTGCGAACCGTGAACCGTCAGGCCGCTTTCGGATCTCGCTGGGCACGGGCGACGTGTCGCTCGAGAGCTTACGGGTCGGGCCGTGGACGACCGACGAGCCCGTGCTCGACGTTCGCAGGGCGACGAGCGTCGTCTGCGGTGATGGTCGCACGATCGATGGTGAGATCGCGTCGTACGACAAGGCCTCGGGCGAGGTGCTCGTTCGCGCTGCCGCCGGGGATGTGCGGATTGGGCTCGACGAGATCGAGGAGATCGTCCTGCCTCGCCCCGATCGCGACCAAGCAGTCGCCAACTCGGCACCCGCCACCCTCCGGTTGGTGCAGGCCAGCGGCGGCACGATCGCGGGCCGTCTGGCCTCCGTCGACGAGCGGTCGCTGCGGCTGCGGGTGGCTGGCATCGATGACGAGGTCGCTGTTCCGCTCGACGACGTGCTCTCACTCACGTCGCTCGTCGCCCTGCCGTCGCCGAGGGAACTCCCGGGCCGGGTCGGCACGTTGATTGCCGGCGAGGCGAGCCTGAAGGGTTGCATCGTGGATGGCCGCGACCTCGATGCGGCGATTGCCTGGCTGCCGCAGGGAGCGGTGGAGCCCGCGGCGCTGGCGGTGCCCGGCGACGGCGTCGATGCCATCATCGAATATGTGCCACGTCCGAGCCGCGAGCCCATCGGAGAGGCGCAGGTGGAGATCGGCGGCATCGGCGGCATGGTCAACCAGGATGCCCTGGGTTTCTTCGTCGTGACGATGCTCAGCGAAGACGGCGCCGCAGCGCAGGATGGCAGGTTGCAGCCCGGCGACCGGCTGCTCGCGATCAAGCCGCGGCCCGAGGGAGGATTCGTGCCGACGAAGGGCCACGACGTGCAGACGGTGATGAACCTGATGCGAGGCCGCGTGGGGTCGCAGGTGGTGCTTCGGGTGTCGGCGGCGGATGGCGAGCCCCGCGACATCGACCTGCGGCGGGGCCTGATCTATGTTGCCGGCCGCGACATTCTGGACCAGGCGCTGGCCACGCACGTGCGGCTCGCGTCTCCGGCGGTCGTGAAGCCGGAAGACTCCGTCAATTATCCGTCGCTGGCGATTCTCCGGAGCGGCGACGTGGTGCCGTGCGCGGTGGACGGCATGGATGCGAAAGGGATGCGGATCCGCACGCCCGTGGCCGACGCCGGTGCGAACGACGAGATCGTGGTTTCGGAGTCGCTCGTGCAGGCGGTCGAACTCGATCCGAGCGTGCCGGCCCGCGACATCGAGAAGCCGCAGTTCGATCGATTGCGGATGCTGCCGCGGAGCCAGCGGGTGACCCCGCCGACGCACATGGTGCGGCTTCGTGATGGCGACTACCTTCGAGGCAGGCTCGAATCGCTCGACTACACGACGCTCGTGCTCGATGTCCGCGGGGAGGTGAAGCGACTGCCGCGGA
>QWPO01000125.1 GCA_003669255.1 Planctomycetota bacterium
AGATAAAGTTTATTGGCGATCTGGCTAGCGTTACTGACTGCGAAAGTGCTTTCGCCGGCCGCGACGGAGCCGACTACCGAGCCGCCAAGCGGATCGACCCCGATGCGATTGGTGTCACCACCGCTGCCACGCACCTCGATGCCGACGAAGTTCGTCTCCGCCGCGAGCCCAATGGTATCGCCAACCAACGTCACCGCACCGTTCTTCTCCACCACGACTCCACGTCCCGTCTTTTGGTCGGTCAGATACTGCTTCGATGACAGGATTTGACTGTTGATCACGGTGACCGAGGATTTGACGGAACTTTCCCCCACGCGAACACCGTATGCATTGACGGCAGCACTCGCAACACCTGTAGACGACACGCCACGCCCAAGCACGGCACTGTTGACGAGAATTCCCTCCGCATCCGTCACCTGGATCGCAGCCCCGCGAGAAAAGCCTCCGATCGTCACCCCTGCGATCGACGCGCCGGCAACGAGCCGGCCATCATCATCAACGCCAGATCCACTTCCCTTCACAAACTCAAAACCGTTAATGACCGTATTCACTCCAACCGCACCTCCGGAGCGCGTCATGTTGATCCGCGACCCATCAACGACCACCGACTTGTTGCCCACCAGTGCAAACGGTTGCCGAATCTGCGGAAGTTCTTGCTGGAGACGGATAGGCCCCGCCAGGGTGCCAAAGGCGAATGTCATAGCCTGCGGTTTCTCGTACACCGACTCGGACTGATTGTTCTGTCGCAGAGAAATCATTTTTCCCAATGACCCCGCCGACTCGTTTCTCGTTCCCGTCGTCGAAACGACCAAATCCACACTCGTGCCATCCGCGTCGGAGCCAATGTTGGTTGGAAACTCATTCAGCTTCGTCGCCGGATTCACGACCTCGTCAACATTGACCCTAGCCATTCCGAGGGGCGGCATCGCAAACGTCGCCAATCCCGAGCCGACCCCTTGAACCATCCCAAACTTGACCGTCGACAGCGGGATGAACGTTACAGGCTGCGGGGCAGCGGTTGTCGGCGTAGCCGTGGCGCTGATGCTTCCCGCTGCGAATCCGACTCGCCGTGTGGCCGGGTCGATGCCGGTAACCTGTGCTTTCCCATTGGTGAAACACGCTCCCGTCACCCATTGGCCGACGTTCAGTGCGGCATAATCATTGAAACTTGCATCGAGGTCGATCCAGTTGTCGAACAACTCAGGGTGTAACTCGGTGGCAACCGTCCCGCCGTTGACAGCGGAGAAGGGCGCGGTCTTGCTGTATGGCAATCCGCCTGGTGAAACCCAGATCGCCTTGGCGAGTGGGTCGATCTTCGTGATCAACGTGTTTTGCGCAATGCCATCGCCAAACACACGCTGACCAACGAACAGATTCGCGAATCCGCTGAAGTTCGAAAGCGTCAGCTTTCCTTCCTCGGCAGTTGACTGCAGAGCCACATTGGCAGCGACACGCTTCAGCCTCACGAGAAGGCGCCCGTCGCCAGTTTCGATAATGTCGTCGATGGTCGCGCCGGCTGCGATGCCGGTGCCTGTCACCACCTGCCCCTTCTGCAGGCTCGATTCCGTGGGGCTTGATGGCTTGTAGTAGAGAGCCCGATTGAAGTCCTTGGGGAGTTGAATTTGGTTCGCCGTAGTCCGCTCCACGACCGTTGTCGGGATTTCGACGTAGCCCACGCGATAGAACTGCTTTGCGCCCTCGCCGACACGTACCAAGGTGTTATTTGGGAGTTCGGCGGAGGTGTCGGAATCGGCCGCTCTCGTCAGTTCCCAGCGGGACGAACCGAGCACGCCGCCGCCGATCTTCGTGACCTGATAGATACCGTTTTCGCGCCTCTCGTTTATTGTGGTCTTGGGGTTGTTCTCCTGATTCTTGACCAAAACACGATCGCCAACGACGAGTGTGAACCCGTCGATCTTCGGGAGCATTCCGTCACCGGAAAGCTTCGCAGCGATCGTGCCCGGAGTACCGGGGTTGTAGGTTGCCCGCGGAAGCAACGCACCGGAAGCGCTTACCTGCACCCACTCCTTTTTGTCGGCATCCCATCGAGTGCTCGTCAGTTGCTGACCTGTCGCCACCCGCACATACCGGGCGTTCAGCCCCCCTACTGGCGCATCGTACACCGTGAAATCAGCGCCGCTGCTGCGGATGTCAACGCGACCAGCGGCCTGCATCACAGCCGCTGCGGAGCCTGCGCGAAGGGCGGCGGCATCACCCAACGCCACGGTCTCGAGCGTGTCGATAAACACCTTCGACGAGCCGTTGGGCGTGGAAACCGTGAGCTGATTCACTTCCCGAAGGTTCGCCTCGAGCGCCGGCAGCACGCGGATGAACTGCACTGTGGGAGCCTTCGTGTAGCCGACCCCTTGGTCGACAATGACCACTTCCGTCACTTTTCCAGTGGATTCATCGACTTTCGCGAACGCCGTCATCGACCTTGATGACGGCGTCGCTACGTCGGGAGCCGACACTCGCACGACCGGGGGGAGTCGGTAGCCGGACCCGGAACTTGAAACATCGATCTTCCAACCGGCCGGCGACACCTCAGGCGGCACGGCTCTCCTGCACGCGGCCACCGCGTCGACCTCGCTCGCCGCCGACTCCATCCGATTGACCGGGTCGACGCCGCGGGCCGTAAGGGATACGAGCCCCCCGCTCGTCAGCGAATCGATCCGTATGTCATTCAACTCGTCAACCTTGAAGCCAGTCACGGCCCGACCCGTCAAACTCAGGGCGTCGGTGCCAATGGAGACGGCTCCTTCCGATTCGATGCTGATGTTGCGCGCCCGCACTCGGGAATCCCCGCTGATCGCCCCAATCGTGGTGCGGTCGCGATTCGTTTGCCTGAGCGCCACGTCATTGACGGCCGACACCAAGCCGAAGAGTTCCATCGACCCATGCCTGGCCTCGAGGACGATGTCGTTCAGGGCGTCGGGCGCCACCGCTGCCGCCTTGACGACCAGCGAGTTACGAACGCTGAGAGCGTCAGCCGATATCGATATCCTTCCGTAATCCGATGTGATCGGCGCCTGCACGGTGAACAGCGTGAAGACCGACGGGTCCGCGTTTTTTGCCGTGACCGTGAGGTCGCTTGCCGTCGACAACCCCGCGGGCATCGTGATATTTCTGCCCGCCTCGATCGTTATCGGCATGCTCGACGCGGCGACGGCGGCAAGTTGCAAGTCGTCTTTCTCCCGGATGTCAATCTGATACGGGAACGGCCCCGCCGGGTTGGTGAAATCGGTACCGGCGCGGATGCGTAGCGTCTCGATCTCGGTCGAGATGTCGACAGTGCTGTACGCCGAGGCCCCGAACAACGGCGTGGGCATGCGGTTGCCCAGCGTGATGTTGACCACTCTGCCGATGATGTTTCCCGTTTCATTTCCAGTGCTGGGCGAGCGGGTCGAAAACACGAAAGGCGACAGCTGCCCATCCTCCTCGTCGGAGTTAAACAAATAACTCTGACTGATCGCCTCGATACGGCTGTCGACGTAAATGTCGGCAGTGGTGGCCTCGATGTACGAGGCAGTCGCGCCACCGCCAAGTTCAACCCCGCCGCTCTGGTTGTAGGCGACCAGGGCACCCGCGGTCACTGTCGCAATGGTTTGATTCGTCTGAGCATTAAACCGCACCGTCGTAATCCGCGTGCCATCGGGCACGCCGACGCCAAACACAGATGCCCCCCTCACGACCGTCGCCGTCTGATTACCCACAAACGTCAGCGTGCTCGCGAGGGTATCGCCGGTCACTTCGCTGGCCGTAAAGGGAATGCGCTCCGCACTGAGGCCGCCCGTCGGCGACACGTAAAGCCTGCCGCGGTCGACGTCGGTACCAAAATCGTCGCCGACGTAGATCTCGTAGATCTTGGCCTCGATGGCCGAGTTGACATCGAGTCGCTCAACAAAGGCGCGAGGATTGGCCTCCGCAATGGTAATCCGCGGAGCGGCACGGTAGCCGGCGCCCGGATCCGTGACGACGATCTTCACGACCCGACCGGCCGTATCGATCACGGCCTCCGCCCGCGCCTGCACTCCGCCAAGCCCCTCATCCGGAGGCGCCACCTCAACTCGTGGCGGAACGCGATAACCATACCCGACGCTCGTAACCGAAATACGGGTGAGTTCTCCCGTCTGGGCATTAATGCCTGACGACGCCTCCGCAAGCACGGCGATCGACGACGGGGCAGCGTAGTCGAGCCGAACTGTCGGCTGCTTCGAGTATCCATAGCCCGCGTCCGTCAACGTGACGCTGAGAAGTCTCCCGTCCTTCGATATCGTCGCCACGCCTCGTGCTACCCGAGCTCCGGAGATCTGCAAATCTGGCGCGGAAATCACAACAGTAGGAGCGGATCGGTAGCCCAGCCCCTGATCGTCCACCGTCAGTTTCTTAAGCCCCCGAAAGGTCGGGCTGGCTGGGTTGCTGTCCACATCCTCTGACGCCACAGAGATGCTCGCCTGCCGAATGATGGTGGGAGCGGCGATCGATACCGCCGGGCGATCAAAGTACCCTGCGCCGCCCTGCAGCCTCACGTAGCCGCTCAGGTCGCCAGCAGGAGTGACCGTCGCCAGAAAGGCGGCGACATCGGGCGGGGGGGCAATATAAACGGTCGGATCCGCGTAAAAATCCTGCGTTGTTTTCAACTCATAGAAGCGAGCGAGGACGGCGTTCCATTCATCAACCCGCTTAGGTGTAATGGCCGTGCCATCGTACGTTCCGTAATACCCTCGTGCTTTATCACCCTCCGTAAAAGGCAATTCATCGTACGGGACACCTCCTCCCCATACATACACATCGACCGAGCGGCTAAAATCGTAGCCGAGACCAGGCATTGTTACTTTCGGCTTTAGCCCATAGACCGGGACCAGGGCCGGGGCCGTAACCGCGCCCGGGACCGGGACCGGATTTTCGACGAGTAATGGCTCGCCGTTGGCTTTTGTAAGCGGCTGCTGCTCCACACCCCCCAATGCCTGGACGAGTGCGTCTCCGCCGCTAACAGGCGATGGGAAAGAGGGTCTAGCGTTTGCAAGGCTTGCAAACCGACCGCCGCTGATGATCTTCGGCGATGACACCACCGCTGTCGCAACGGCTGCGCGCCCCCCGACTGCCTGGTTGCCCGAGATGATCACGATCGGCGGGGTTCGGTAGCCGCTTCCCGAGCTCGTAACCGTGATCGTTGTCACACGCCCCTGAACCACTGTCGCTGTCGCGAGCGCATTCCCATCTCCGCCAACGATTGTGACGGCCGGTGGTTTGGTGTCACTGTAGCCCGAACCACCGTCCCTGACGTCAATACTAAGCACCCGGTCGTCGCGCACAGTCCCCTGATTGTCAACACTGAACTCGATCGCCCCATCGAAATCGGTCGGCGTGCCCTGCACCACGGCAACCACGGGGTTATTCGGGGTATACCCAATGCCGCCGTAGGTGATTTGAGCTTCCACGACACTACCGGACACCGTGGCTACGGCAGTCGCACCGGCGGGCGGCGGCTCTCCCGGCCCCGCAGCCTGCCCTCTGATGGTGACGGTCGGGGGAGTCGAATAACCAGATCCCGGTTTCGTGACATTGATACGGGTCACGCGGCCATCAGTCGTCTCAACCACGCCCTCAGCGGCGTCGTAACCGAGAAATGCCGAGGCCCGAGCGGCAGTGGCGTTCGTCGTTATCGCGACGGAGTTCGTCTCGTAGAAATAGACCTGTGGACTCGTGACGTAGTTCTGGCCCCCATTTGTCACTCGCACTCCGGTCACCCGCTTGGTGCCAGGATCCCAGACTGCTTCTGCCGTCGCCCCGGTGCCGCCGCCACCATAGAGAATAACTTCGGGCTTGCTATCGTAGTTAGCACCGCCGCTATTGAGAATGATGCTTTGAACGAAACCATTTTCTGGCCTGCTGAAAACCACGGTCGTGCCGTCGCGATAGTTTTCACCCTGATTCGTGATCTCAATCGCTGTGTTTACGCCGCCGCTGATACGAATGACTTGGCCGGTTGCACGATTGGTGGCCCGCGGTTCGACGGTGACAACCGGCGGGTTGTTATAGTCGTAGCCGTAGCCTTCTTCACCGGGCAACGTAGTCAACTGCGTCACGGTGCCTAGGGCTCCGACTTCGGCAACCGCTGCTGCGGACCGAGGCGCAGGCACAGCAGCCCCAAGCGACGGACTGATTTCAAACGGAGTCACATCCTGAGACACGCGATATCTTCCTGCGCCAATCGCCTGTGAAGAACCGGTGATGAACCGGTCTTCGGTGCTCATCGGCGCATTGATGTTGATGTTCGTGGCTCGTATGTCGTAGTCACCCTTCTCGCCGGTTCCGAGCGCCGCAAGCACGTCGGGGTCGATCTCCATATTTGTGTCGGCGTGGAAGGATGAACCCGGAGTGAGGAGATCGACGGTGAGTTCCCGCCCAAAATCCTGCCCGGCGAACATCGTGACGTCATTCGGAACAGCGTCCTGTGTGTACGTCAGATACGTGGTGTCGAGCGTGAGCGCTCCCCCGATGACCGCGTTGTTGACCAAATCTATCGGAAACAAGACACCGTTGTCACTACCGATTCCCCTCCACCGGGTGACTGTAAACTGCACCTGCTCCCCAACGACACGGCCTCTGAGAACTATCACGCCTTTGTTACCAGCATCGAAATACGCTGTACTGTCTCCAGTCGGCGTACGCAAAACGTTTCTGTTGTCAGCCACGAAGAGGAACGGGCCGTACTCGGTCATCAACGTGCACTGCAGGGTGCCCGGGATGATCCCGAGCGACCGTTGCCCACCGCCGCCCTGCCCAATGGCCGCAAGGGCTCCAGGGAGCGTGTACGAAAGTGTCGACGAGGACGCCCGAGCAGAGCCGACAACAAGCGTGCTGAGTTCGTTTTGGTTTGATGAAATACTTGTAGGTACGTTGAAGACGTACGAAACAATTACCTCAGGCGAGGACAAGACGTCGCCCGACCAAGGGACGGTCACCAAGGCTTGGGAGTCCCGGAAATCGGGGCCGTTGGCGAAGCCCAAATCCAGAGGGCGAATCCACCCAGGGCGCATCACTTCCGGGGCGAACCCTGCCGAGCCCCGATCTAGGCCGAACCCCAAGCCACCATAGCCCGGACCAGAAACGATAGACAAGTTGTCGCTGTAGTTGGATCCATCCCAGTTCGTGAACTGCCAGACTGATCGGGAACCATCTGACTGGGTGTAGGACAACGTTCCGCTGAAAAGGTAATCGAACCTCACGCTCGACTCAGACAGAGCGAAAACCGTCGATCGGCCAGAACCGCTATTGGGGAAGCCGTCTGGAAGAAGCCCGCCCTCTGGACGGTATGTGCCATTTGTGATGAATACCGAGTCGTAGTACTGCTCGATATTGTCAACCGTCTGATACTCAAGAAAACTTGAATTATTGGCGACGAGCAGATCTTGGTTGACCGACGCGACCTGCTTGACGAACACATCGTCGGCTTGGTCAGACGCAATCACCACGCGGCCGGGCACCGCTTCTCCCGTAAACTGATCCACCCCCCGCGGATAATCGACGACCGTGATCGCCAGCGCAAGCCGCGGTTCGAGCGTCTCCTGATGCAGCGCCTCCCGCTGCCGAGCCGCGGCCTTTCGCCGCTTGCCGTGCAGCCCCTTCATGAGCCGCGACCGCCACCCGGATCGGCCCGACGACCGCCGCGGACTGCGAGCCGAGCGATGCCCGCGACGGCTCGCCCCGCGGCCGCCCGCACCGGGTCGCGCGGCACGCCGCTGCCCATCACGCCCAACGCCGTCACCAAGCCGCCCAAAGGAGTCGCTCATGTCGTTGTCCTATCGCGATAAAAGGCGGGGTGCACCACCCGCAGGAGTCTTGCCGCCCAGAGGCTTGAACCCCTCGTGCGTAGAGCGCTACGCGGGGCCCGACTCTGGGAATTGGTGTACCCCCAAACTACGTACTTCTCAACAATTCGGTTCGGTCGCCTTGGAAAGATCGCGGAAATGGCCATTTTGCGGGTCAGGCCACCTGCGAAACGTGGGGTGCGGGCGCAGACGCCGCCCCCCTAGCAAACCCTGCCGATTGGCTGAAAAACGGCGATCCGTTGCCCCGGCCCCAGGTCGCCCAGCCGCGTGTTGACCCCCAACCGGTAGAGATGGCTCCAGCCAGCCACGTCCACCGCTTTCGGCAGATTTTTCCGACGCCAGGTCTCAAACACCTCGCGAAACTGCTCCGTCACAAAGCCCGTGCGGCTATCGCGGGTGGGCACCACGCACCGGCGGCAGACGTTCGTGGCCTGAAGCCGCACGTCGCCGATCGAGAACGCTCGCGGCTCCGGCGGCGGTAACTCGGCATACGGATCCGCCGGCAGGTCGGCAGGCAGGTCGAGGAGCGACGGCTGCAACTCCGGCCGCGCCGGACTCGCGACCGCATCCTCCCAAAAGGCCTCGCAGCCGCCGATCTCAAGGTTCGCTCGAAACCGCCGCCGGCACTCGTCCACATCAAACCGAAACCAGCCCGCCACGGCCTCGAGCGAAGCCGTCGATATCACCACTGGCCCAGGAGCGTCGCGGTCGTCGGGAAAGCCCCCGTCGGCTCGCTCCACCAGCAGCACGGGCTGGCCAAACACCTCCGCCAGCCAGCCGCACGGTCCATCCGGCCCCGGCACCAGCGGAAACGACTCGGCCGCGAGCGATGCCAACCGCTCGATGCCGGGAATCGCCCGGGCCACCACCGCGGCGGGATCGATCGCCAGGTGAATCATGTTGCCGGGAGACGACGCCAGCCCCCCGGCCCCGCCCAGGTCAAACTCTGCGCGGATCGCATGAAAGAGCGGCGTCCGCTTGGCGTTGAGCACCCGGCCCTCGAGGTCGGTGAGCTGCCAGCGACGGTCGTTTTCCAGCCCGCCCGACGGCAGCACGCGGGCCTCGGCCACGTCGAGCCCATCGAGGCTCTTTACTGGATAGATCGTGATCCGGTCGAGTTTGGGCATGAGGGAGCGACGGGTTTCGCGTGAGAAAACAAGGCGTTCTACTTGATCGCCTTGAAGCAGAATGCCTTTTTTGATGAGACCACCGACGTCTAGATCCGCCGCACGAGTTCAACTTGTACGACGCGATCTGACGCCCGCGCCACAAACAAAACGCGAAGGGGCGGTGAGTTGTATGCCCGTAGACCTTCGGCCACGGCCTCGCCCTTGGTCGTCGCATCGCTACTTAAAGCCAGGTCAATCGCCTGAACAGACGCTGCTATCTCGTTGCGATCGGAAGCACTAAGCCAGATTTCCGCCAGATCGCCTTCGGCCTCACGATGCCACGTGACCGTGAATCGCATCATTGGTCGCCCAATGACTTCAGCCGCTCAAGAACCTCGGCGGTGGAGCGTCCGGGCACTGCCGCAGCAGCGCGCAGGCTCGCCGTGGCGACCTCACGATCTGAGAATCGGCGGGCGAAAAAGCCGAGGCGATTCCCCTTTCCGTCAACAATCTCGACGCTGTCGCTCGCTTCAGCGAGGAGTTTCGCCTGCTCAGCGGTCACCACCAGTTCGACCATCGGAATAATCCTCCAGAGTGCCAAAGCGGTCTTATTGTAGCGCGAGTTTGCGTCAACCGCCAAAGGCGGCTTGAGGAGAACCTCCCCGAGTCCCCTTCACGGCCTTCGCCTTCCCTGCCGCCCGCCGGAAGAGGCTGCGAACCAATAACAGACTCAAACGACTCGACAAGGAAATCAATCGCAGTATCTGTGTCGCCACGCTGCTCCCCAACGACGCTTCAACGTTCAGACTTCTGGCGGCAGGCCTCGGCGTGATCAGCGACGACAGGGAAACCCCGACGGGCTTCCCTGAATATGACAGCCAAATGACCCGCCAGTTTATCCCGGCATTTACCGAAGATGGGTTGCTTTATCTCGGACGGGATTCGTTCCAGCTGTTTCTGGGCACCGCGAACGACTTCGACGGAATACCTCAAGATCCACGCCTCGCGCGAGCCTCGCTCATCACCGTGTCGAGCGGAATAGTCGCCTGCTTCTCCGACACGGCCGCATCGTATGCGCGGAGGTCTTCGAGCTCCTCGAGTTCCTCGACGATGCGTCGCCACTCCTCGTTAGGGACCACGACGTCCGTGGGCGTTTGTTGATGGTCTACGAGGTACCGCGGGTGAACGGTTGCCACGACTGGAGGGTCCTCGAGGGTGAAGGTAGGACTGTACTCTCTTCAGCGTAGCCTGCGTGTCGGCTTCGTCGGGCTGTGGTGATCTGAATCCGTGACTGACGACCTCGATCCCCTCGCTTGCGCTCGGGGCTTTTTGGAGCCGCAGGGTTGTCAGGCAGTCCTGAGGGGGCGGCGGGGGCAGGCACAGGTTAAAACCTGTGCTACAGGTGAAAGGCGAAGCGAGGCAAAGAGGCACAGGTTTAAAACCTGTGCTACGGGGGAACGACGAAGCGAGGGGCTGCCCGTGCCCCGGGAGCCGGCGTTGCTGGCCGAGCGAAGCCAGGATGGCGAAGCGAGGGCAGCATCGAGAGATGCGTAGGGCAGGATGCCCGCAGCGAGCGTCCGGCGACGGGGTATGGGCAGCCCCGAGCGGCGCGGCGGGGGGAGAGAGGCACAGGTTGGAAACCTGTGCTACACCAGGCGGGCACAGGTTACCAACCTGTGCTACGTAAGCAGGCAGCGCTACATGCGGAAGTTGAAGGTTTGCCAGAGGAGACGCAGGAGCCACTGGCCCACCGTGCGGCTGCCTACCTGGATTCGGGCCGTGCCTCGCATGCCCGGCGTAAACACCTTGTCGGCGTCGTCGAGCGTCATCAGCGCCTCGTAGCTCGTCGAGATCGGAATCTCACGGCCCGACGGGTCGGTCTCCGTCGGCACGCTGCCACCCGCCTTCACCGAGAGCCGCTCCGAGCCCGCCTCGATGTGCGTCTCCGCGATCTGGTCCACCTTGCCGCGGAAGGTTTGCCACGGAAACGAGTTGAGTTTGAGGTCCACCGGCTGGCCCTCCGTCACAAACTCCACCTCCGTCTGGTCCACCACCATCACCGCCTCAAACCGCTCCGGCTCGCCCACCATGCAAAACACCGTGCCCTCCTGGAAAATCGCGCCGAGATTGCGGTCGCTGAGCGCGTTGCCGCTCCAGGTCGGGAGCTTGCCCCCCTGCTCGCCCTGCGATTTGAGGCTCATCGGCGGCAGCACCACACCGTCCCGCGGCGCCACGAGCACGAGTTCCCGGCGATCCTGGTGCTTGCGTTCGAGCTGCTCGCGGATGCTCGCCAGCGACTCCTTCACGGTGCCGATCTCCAGGCCCGCGGCCGGATCGGTAAACCGCTCACGCTCCAGGCTCTTCAGGCGGCTCTCGTACTGCTTCGACTTGCCATCCAGGTCGGCGATCTCCAGGTCGAGATCGACGTTCATGAGCCGCGCGAGCTCGTCACCCTTCTTCACCACCGCCCCGGCCTTCACCGCCAGCCGCTCGAGCCTGCCCGGCACGGGCACGTAGACCATCTCCTCGCCGCGGGGCCGCAGTTCCGCGGCACACCACACCCGCTGCGGCAGTGGGATCAGGGCAATGCCGCCGAGCAAAGCCGCCGCCGCCACCGCCGTCACCGCCACGTTCTTTGGCTTCACCTCGTCGCGCCTCCCGGGAACCTTGAAGAACTTGATGATCCCCTGCAGCGGCCGGATCACCAAGCCCCACACGGCGCCAAACGCCAGGATCTGCCCCAGCACCTCCAGCCGGTAGGGTTTGAAGACGTTCCAGACGAACAGGAAGATCGACGCTGTCACGACCCAGCCATACAGGCTCGAGGCCACGGCATAGAGGGCGAACAATCCGAGTTTCCGCTGCGGCAGGAAGGGGTCTTCCTGCTGCTTGATCCCCAGGCACCACCGCGAGGCGATCCGCTGGAGGATCGTGTTGGCCTTCTGGCGGAGGTTCGGGATCTCGAGGACGTCGGAGAGGATGTAGTAGCCGTCGTAGCGGAGCAGCGGATTGGCGTTGAACAGAATCGTGGACACGCTGGAGACGAACATCACGTCGAGGCAGAGCTGGTTGAACGTGCCCGGGTGCGAGTTCCACCAGAGGTAGGTGGCGATCGAGGCGATGATCACCTCCACATACATCCCCGCCGCGCCGATCGCCGCGCGCTTCCACTTGCTCGGCAGCATCCAGCTGTCGGAGACGTCGCAGTAGAGGCAGGGCGTGAACACCAAGAGCATCGCCCCCATCTCGTGGCATTCGCCGCCGTAGTGCTTGCAGAAGAGCCCGTGCCCGAACTCGTGGAGCACCTTCGTGACGGCGAGGGCCGCGCCCAGATAGAGCCAGTTGCCGGCGGCGAAGAACTGATGAAACTCGGGAAGCTTCGACCGGAAGATGTCGAAGTTGACGAGCACCAGCAGCAGGGCGCTGGCCACGAAGACCAGCGCCGCCACGATCGCCGGCGGTGAAAACAGCCAGCCGAACCAGGGATCGAGCCGCTCCAGCAGCCAGTCGGGGTCGATGCCGCGAAACCGCATCGACATGATGTTGGAGAGCCAGGCCATCCACTCCCGCCAGATTCGCTGCCGCCGTCGCTCGAAGAGCTGCGGCCCCTGCCCCGCCCGGTCGCCGATGACGAGCCCCGAGCGGTGGAGCGTGGCGATGAACCGCGAGAGTTCGTCCACCGTGATCCGCCGCGGCGGGAAGCGGGCCTCGAACTGCTCCTTGAGGTCCTCGAGGCTCGTGCTGCCGTCGAGCATGTCGAGCAGGGCGTATTCCTCCGGCCGAAACCGGAAGTAGTGCAGCGAGATCGGATCCTTCACCACCCACCAGGCCTGCCCCTGATAGACCTGCCGGTTGACCACGAGATCGCCGCGGCGGCGGAGGGTGACGCCGCGGGTCGTGCTCGAACGGAAGGCGTCGGCGGTTGACATGGGCGGGCTACGGGGCCGCGGGCTGGTCGGAGTGGATCGTCATCGTGGCGGTCTGGCCGGCCCGAAGGAGCCACTCGCCGGAGCCGTTCGCCCGCCGGTTGGCCACCTCGGCGAACACGCGATAGTCGCCGCCGCTCTCCACCAAGGGGCTGACGAATGAGATCCGCCCCTCGAATTTCTCGGTGCGATCGTTGGCGACCGGCACCACCACGGTGACCGGGCGGCCGCGAACCTGCTCGGGATCCCACCGGGCGGCGTCGACATAGCCCTCCACGCGGAGCTTGTCGGTGCGAACGATATGGGCCAGCGGTGCGCCAACCTGCATCCACTCGCCCTTGTGCCCCTGCACGTCCACCACCTCGCCGTCGAGCGGCGCGGTGACGAGCCGACGGCGAATCTCGATCTCGGCCGTCTCCACCTCGGCCCCCTTCACCTTCGCGGCGAGGTCGGACAGTTGCCGCTCGAGCTGGGCCTGCTCGATCTGTAAGCCGCTCTTCTCCCATTCCAGCCGAAGGCGGTCCCGCTCCACGTCGGTCACCGAGCCCGGCACCGACTTGTGCGACTGCTCGGCCTTCTCGGAGGCCTTCTGGGCCACCGCCTGCGCCTTCTGGGCATAGCGGACGTCGACGTCACTCTTTGACTTGGCGATCGCCTGGTCGTGCTCCGCCTGCGCGCGAAGTTTCGCCATCTGCGGCTGGTCGTCGTTGATCCGGGCGATCACCTGCCCCACCGTCACACGGTCGCCAGCTTTGACGTCAACGTCGATCAGCAAGCCCGCCTCGCCGGCCGAGAGCTTCGCCTCGTCCACCAGCGACACGAGGCAGCGCTCGAGCACGGGGCCCGTCGTGACCTCGGCGGCCACAGCGGGCAGCGCCGCCAGGAGCATGGCCCACACCACACCGATCATCGCGCATCGCTTCATCGAATCCACCTCCGCCCGCGTACCGCGGGTCACCACAGCCTGAACAGCACCTGCGTTTGAATGAACGAGAGGACGTCGTGGAACCAGACGTAGCCCAGCGACCGCTTGCCGCACGCCACCCGCGCCGTCACGCTGGCGCCCGCTCCAAGTTCCTCTTTCTCGTGCCGGCTCGGGTCGATCGTCACCCGCACGAGCACCGTGTTGCCCTCGTCGCCGCGCACCTCGGCCTGCTCGTGGATCTCCTTCACGCTGCCGCTGTGCCGCGTGCCGGGGTCGGTGGCGAGGATGTAGTCGACGATCAACTCCTTGCCGGCCGCCTTCGCCTCGGCGGCGGCCCGATTCACGTGGCCCAACCGGTCGTCGGGCATGTTGATTTCGAGTTCCCAGGGGCCCGTCTTGTCGGCCACGCTCATCAGCACCTGGCCCTTTTCCACCGGGCGGAGCAGCAGCAAGTCGCGAACCTGCCAGGTCACGATCACGCCGTCGATCGGGCTGCGGACTTCGAGTTCCTTCTTCTTTTCGGCGTAGAGCGCAAGCTGGGCCGCGAGGCTCTCCACCTCTCGCTCGAGCTGCGCCCGTCGGCCGGCCATCCTGAGCTTCTCGTCGGCTGAGATCTTGTCGTCTTCGAGCAGCGACCGCCGGGTCGATACCAGCTGCTCCTCGCTCGACGCCTTCTTGCCGAGCACGTCGGCGATCGCCACCTCGAGGTCGCGGTTGCGGAGCGTGGCGAGGAGCTGGCCGGCCTTCACGTCGCCGCCCCCCTCGACCCCCGGCTCGATCTTCTCGACCACGCCGTCGATCTGGGCAAACACCTCGCGGCGGTGCACCGGTTCGAGCGTTCCCTTGCCTTCGAGACGGAGCTCCGCGGGCACGAGCACGAGCGCGGCCAGCGCCGCCAGCGTGCCGAGCACCGCCGCCACTGTCTTAGGCAGGTTGCGGGTCGTGGTGAGCACCCGCGACTTGCCGAGGAAGTTCAACAGCGGATAGAGCGGCAGGCCGGTGTGGACGAGGGCGTTGGACAGGGCCATCTTGCCGTGTTCGGCGACGAGCTCCACGCGGGCCCGCTTGCCGCCGTCGAAAGCCGTCGAGGAAAACCACTCGGCCACCAGCGCCCCGATCGGCTCGGGGGTCTCCGCGGGCGCGGCCTCCGCCTTGGCCACGGCTACGGCGTCCACGCCTCCGGGCTTCACCACGGCCGTGGGCTTCGGCTTGGCCAGCGGAATGATCGCCAGCGCCGTGGCGTGCGACTCGTCGATGTAGTTTTCGAGTTCCTCCTCGATCTGCGGCAGCACCTCGGCCTGTGGATCGGGATGCCAGAGCGGATCGCCCGCCCGCGCCACGACCCGCGTGAGGGCTTCGATCGCCTGCACGGCCGACGCCCGCCGCTCCACCGACTCCTGGCCGCTCACTGCCTCGAGCCGCAGCGTGCGGCCGCGCTTCACGAGCACGCTCACCCGGTCGCAGCCGATGATCCGCCGGGCTTCGTTGGCGAGCACGAAGGCGGTGGCGATCGGATCGAGCGATTCATGCACGACCCGGCTGAACCGCTCGACCTGAGAAAGCGCCGACTGCTGGGCATCGACCTCAACCAGCTGCTGCCGCTGAGCGGCCACCTGCTGGGCGTTGCGCTGGCGGTCGAGGTAGATCGCGGCCAGGCCGGCGACCTGCTCGGAAAACCGCAGGTAGCCCCGCTGGACGTCTTCGTGGTTGGGCTGATGGAGGATCTCGATCAAGCCCGCGCGGCCGGCCGTGGAATCGATCGGCGCCGCAATCACCAAGAGCGGCGTGCTATTCGTCGCGACCGCGGCTCCGTCAGGGCCCGCGATCGAGCCTCCCGGCGGAACGAGCAGTCCCGTGCCGCTGCCGAACAAGCCGGCGACCATCGCGTTGTGCGCGGTGACCCCCTCGGGCGATGCCTGAACGCCGGTGGCTTCGATGCCCGCGTGAACGATTGGCTCGACCTGCCCGGTCTCTCCGACAAGCCAGACGACCTCTGCCACCGACTCCATGAGCCGGTGGACGCCATCGCGAAGGAATCCGAAGAACTCGCCGGCCGCGACATCGCGGTGGGCCATCTGCTCGAGCTTCGACAGGAAGTCGCTGATTTCCCGTTTGGCCCGCTCAAACTCCTCGGTCTCGTCGTAGGTCGTCATGAGTTCGTGGCACCGTCCTGCTTTCATCCCTGGACGCCGGCGGGTGACGGGGTGAGCCCGTCACCACACCGGTTGGCAGGAGAACAGAGTCAGGCCTTCGTGGACTGCTGGTGAACCACCCGCTTCTGGACGTCGGTCTCGAGGTTGCCGAACGCCTGCTCGTGGCGGGCCACCGCCATCGACAGGGCGTATGCCAGCCGCTTGGCGGTGAAGAAGTTGACGATGATCCGCTGCGTGAGCTGGATCGTCTCGGGCGACGTGCCGGCCACCTGCTTGTTGAGGCCGAAGTCGACGATCAACTCCTCGGGCGTGCCCGTGACGCGGCAGAAGTTGGCGTAGGTGGCGACGATGTGCGACTCGTCGACGGGCACCGGCATCGGCTGGTTCTGGGCTTCATCGGCCATGGCATGTGTCTCCAAAAAAGAAATGCGGAAAATCCCGACTGACGACCCTACGGCCGTCGTTGGGGGAAGGTTCGGAGTGTATCCGCCATAAGGGGAGGAAACTACTCGCACCGCCTGTTTTCAGCGGTTTTCACCATCAACGGCATGCCGCCGCATCCAGTCGGTCGACACAAACCGCCGGAGCAGCGCCCGTCCCGTCCGAAGCGCATCGCCGCGCCACTCGCGATCGTCAGGGTCACCTCCCACGTGGAGACCATCGAAGCTGAGTCGGCAGGGCCAGCCACGAGACTCGGCCACCGCATTGAATCGCTCCGCGATCCGCAGCGTCCAGGCGGCGCCGAGCGTCTCCCGCAGGGCGAGGTACGCCGCGTCGAACGCAGCCAAATCTGCCCCGCCGCCACGCCGCGAGGCCACCTCGGCTACCTCGATCCCGACGACTCGTCGCTGAGCGGGCCACAGCCACGACTGGCCTGCCGCGACGATCCCGCCAGTGGCGACGAGCCACGCCGCCACGGCGTCGAGAGCGGCCCCCTGCTGCTTCAAGGAATCGACGAACGGCATGAACTGCCGGATCAGGATCAGTTGACCGACGGCCACGACCATCGCCGCCACCCCATGGCGAGTGGCGGCAAAGTTCATCGCGGCCACGAGCACCAGCGCGAGCATAAACCAGCGCTGGAGGGCGTGGACGTCGGGCGGTGATCCCGGCCGCACAAGCGCAGCCGACGCCGCCGGCAGGGCGATGATCCCCGCAAGCGACGCCACAATGAACTGCCAGACACCGTGCTGCGGCCGCTTCGCTCCCAAGAGCGACATGATCGGACAGAGCGAGAACGCCGCCACGGCGAGCCGGGCCGAAGCCTGCGACGCCGGATCGGTAAGGCCGCCACTCGCACGCACCGCCGACTCGACCGCGAAGGCGAGGGCGGCACCACCGGCCCACCAGGCGGCGGGCACGGCCGTGGTGCCCCGGGCCAGGAAGGCCCCGGCGCAGGCGGCCACCACGGTGACCAGGGCGGCGAGAAACGGCAGGCCGACAGCGACGGGCATGCCGACAGGCTACCACCGCAGGGTTGCGGTTATGACGATTGGGCGGGCTGAGGCGGCCGCGGTGCACGTGGCGGCCGCACGACGACGATGACCCGTGTGGTCCACGTGCGGCCCCATCGCGGCACGATCCCGGGAGGCTCTCCATGCGCCGCGTTTCCATCGTCGCCCTCTTCATGGTCGCCACCCTGGCGACCGAGTCGCAGGCCATCGAGATGTTCACGTTCTACGGCGACGGCAGCCGAATCGGGCTCCCCAACCTCGAAGTGCCCATCGATGCCTACCCGGGCATCCCGCTGCGGAGCGACCGCATCCGCGCCCGGCGGCGGGCGATGCAGACCGGTTCGGCCGTTCGCGTCGGCCCTGGCACGCCAGTGGGGAGCGTGACGATCCGCCCCATGCCCACGAGATCGATGCCCACGACGTCCATGCCCGAGA
>QWPO01000201.1 GCA_003669255.1 Planctomycetota bacterium
GAGTTCGCCCCCCGCTTGTAGGCGACCGTGAGCGATGCCGACGCAGCGAGCTGGTCGGCCATCCACGCGGCACCGTCGGAGAGCATGTCGGCCATCGGTCACCTCCGAGACACAAGACCGCCGGCGGCACCCAGGAGGAAGGTGGCCGCCGGCGGCTTGCGGGATGAGCCAGGATCAAG
Organism: Planctomycetota bacterium; assembly: GCA_003669255.1. Taxonomy (GTDB): domain Bacteria; phylum Planctomycetota; class Planctomycetia; order Pirellulales; family UBA1268; genus QWPN01. The sequence goes on from QWPO01000201.1 coordinate 180, forward strand.
CAGGGCCGGTAGCGTTCAGATCGAACAGCATCCCGTGATTGATCGACACGTCGACCGACGTGTCACCCGCGGCAGCGTCCACCGCCACGATTCCGGCAATGCCGGTAGTCGTGGCCGAGCCGGTCACCTTCAGGTTGGAGTGAAGGTAGGCCACCGCACCGGCGGTGAGAGCGCCGCCCGTGACCTTGTCGAAAGTGAACACGCCGCGAACGGCAATAGAGCCCTTCGCGCTGGCAGCGATCGGCCGGCAGACGACGCCGACGACCTTGCCAAGGATGACGACATCGCCGACGGCCTTCGCGGCCGACGGGGTGTAGTCCCAGGAATCAGAGCTGCTTTGCTTCAGAGTAGCCATCGAGAAACCTCATGGGCTGAATGTGTGGTGAGCGTCATCCCGGCGGGCCTGGACATCCCAGGCCCGCCGGGCACGGATTACGCTGGCAGGGATCAGGCAGTCGCCATGCGATAGCAAGCGCGGCTCTCGGCCTTGCTCACGCCGAAGTCGAAGTACCCGCGGACCTCGATGCCGAGGGTGTCGAACGAGGCTTCCGCCTGCTCGACGATCGGCGTGCGCTGCCCGTTCAGGAAGCCGACTTCCATCGTCGGGAGATCGGCGGGATCAGCACACATCCACCACGTCGAGGACGAGGTGAGGTAGGCCGAATCGACGATGTTGAACTTCCCGGCCAGGACGTTCGCCTGGGGCTCGAGCACCTTGCCAGAAGTCGAGCCGAGGCTCGACGCCAGGAGGGTGTTCCCGGTCTGGATCTTGTCCGCCGTGATCCGCAGACCCACCGGCACGAGCAGGATCTTCGGCGTGACGCCGAGAGGATTCCCGTCCGGGTCGGTCAGCGAGCGGTAGGCACCGTAGGCAGTCTCGACCGAACCGATCGCCAGAGCGTTGCCGGCACCAGCCGTCGCACCCTGGTAGTAGCTAGCGTTGACCGTCGCACCGACTTGGAACTCCGTCCAGAAAACGGAATTGAACTTCAACGCGGCGCCGCGCCCCAGCCTGCGAGGCACAGCAGTCAGAGCCCCCAAATCGTCATTGATGACATCAGCCCTTGTGATACTGCTGATGCGGCCATATGTCTTGGCCTGGAGCGTCCGAGTTGCATCCGCGGCATCCGCAGACTTCAGCTTCCCGTCGCCCCCGACTTCGTCGAACACGAACCCACCGTCGAGCCGAACGCCGGTGATGGCCTTCAGATCGTTGAGGGGTCGCACGAGGCTGATCTGATCCCACACCGACTCGACGGCCTCGAAGCCGTTGAGGAGGTACTTGTTGTAGGTCGCGGCGAGGATGTTGCTGATGTTGTGGGTCGCAAATGCGGCCCGCAAAATCACCCCGATGTTTCCGGCCGTGACCTTGTGGACACCGTCGTACCCGCCCTTGCGAGCGGCGTTGACGAGGACTTCCTGAAGGCCGATCGAGCGCGACCGCATGTGAGCGGCCTCGACCATCGGCGAATCGCCGTAGCGGGCCTCCACCTGCTTCCCGAGCCCGCCGACGACCTGCATCGCGGCGATCGTCACCTGATCCTCGTCGAGGGCGGGCTTGCTGGCGTGGATAGCCGGCCCGCCGCGCACGTCGCGGAGATCCTTCAGCAGCGTTGCCTTCACCTCGCGGGTGACATCGGCGACGACCTCGGCACGGATGGCGACCATGTCGAACTTCGGCGCGGCGGACGCCACGTCGGAAGGACCGCTCGGCATTGCGGTGTGCTCTTCGCTCTGAACCGGCCCCGTCGGCATCGCGTCGGCGGCCTTCGTCTCGTCGGACATAGGAGACTCCCCCGCTTTCGCGGTGATTGTGACGGCCGTCGCTGCGTCGGCCCCTAGGGTTACAAACGAACACTCCCGCAGCGTGGAGCGCTTTACGACTCGGAGCGGACCCGTGAAGGTCTGTCCGTTGATTTGTGCGGTGTCGCCGTCGGCTACGAGGTATTCCTCGTTCACGTCGGCGCCGACGCTGGCCTGCCACTGGTAGCCGCGGTCGCCGAGCTGGACGACCTGCATTGCGGCTTCGCATTGCGCGAGGATCGCGCCTTCGATCACGAGCTGCCCGCCGACAGTGCCGGTGCCCTGGCCGAGGACCGACTCAAGCGAGTAGTCATGGCCGAACACGATCGGGATGACGGCCGGAACCGTCATGCCGGCGAGGTCGATGACGATCGGCTCGCGGCTCCACGCCTGGCGGATGATCCCGCCGGAGTAGCCCAGCATCGAGAATCGCGGAATCCGCGGCGTGGTGAGTCCTTCGCCTTCGCCGTAAGCGTCGGCTCGGAGGAACTGCACGGCAGAACGGAGCGAGAGGTTCGTCATGCGTCGGCCTCCTGGCTGTCGAGGATCTCGGTCACGAACGACCGGCCGGCGTCGCCGCCCCACAGTGCCCACGCGATCCGTCCCGCGGACGGATAGCCAGGATCGCCGGCGCTCCAGCCTTCGCCCTTCTTGTCCACCTCGTGCCGTGCGAAATAGCTCGCCATCCGCTCGACGGTGTCGAGGGACAGCGGGCGACCGTTGGCGATGTCGCGGGCGCGAGCCACGCCGATGGCGGTGCCGCCCCGACCGTGCTCACGGCGCCACGCAAGACCACGCTCTGCCTCTTCCCGCATGCCGGCCGTCGGCCGGTAGGAGTCCGCGGCAGCCTGAATACCTGGCGTCTCAGCGGCCTGAGCCTGCTCGAGCCCCGGCACCACGATCTGCGACGGCCGATCGCCGAGTGCCAGACCAAGCTCGCCCATGAGCTGCCGCTCGGCGGCAATCTGCCGCAGCTCCTCGTCCCACTGCTTGCCTTGCCGGGCGTACTCGGCAGCGAGGCTCGTGGTGAGCGTCGAGAGCTTTGTCTCGACGGCGTTGGCTTCCTTGACCGGGTCGATGCCGTCGTTGCCGGCCCAAACCCATGTCCAATTCCACTCGGCAGCCGGCGGCAGGTTGGCCGGGATCATGCCGGTAACGAGCAGAGCCTCGTCGAGCCACGCACGGAAGATGCGGTCGAGCCACGACCGCTCGAGCTCGTCGCGGTCGACGCGGACGTTCTGATCGTGCAGCGAGCCGTCGAGGCGAGCCGAGGAGAAGTTGTAGGAACTCGCGTCAAAAGCGGCCTTGTGATATGGCAGATTCACGCCGCGGGCGATCTCACCGAGGATCGTTCGCGTGAACGCTTGGTGCGTGTTGGTCGGCTGCTCGGCCTTGAGTTGCGAAACGTCCCAGCCCTCGGGAAGCGTGGTCAGCGTCCCCTTCTCGATCTCGATCGCGGCAAACGGGTCAACGTCGTCGACCGTGGCGGCCGGGGAGTTGGAGTGGACAAACGCAGCGAGATCGGCAGCGATCTCCGCGGCCCGGATCACGGCCTCCGTGTAGCGCCGCATGTTCGCGGTCAGCCGCAGGCACGGCGCCAGTTCCGAGATTCCGCGGTGCTGGCCGGGGCGCGTCGAGCGGAACCAATGCAAAACGTCTTCCGCCGGCACCCGGTCGTACTCGTTGATTCCGATCAGGTAGTTGGAGCCGGGGTGCGACTTGAGAACGTGGTAGCCGATCACGTTGCCGTGCCGGTCCATCTCGATCCCGTCCACCAGCGACCCGTCTGGGGAAACGGTCTGCTGGTAGTCGTAGGCCGGCGAGGCGACCTGATCGGCCTCCACCAGGCGGATGTCGAGCTGCACGCCGCGGTCTGGCAGCCGCGGATTCGTAAACAGCAGGCCGAACGCCTCGCCGTCGAGGAACTTCGCCTCGGTGGCGACGCGGAGCTTGTCCGCCAGGCGGACGTTCCACGACCAGTCGTACCACGCTCGACCGATCGACCGATCCGCGGCGGCGTCGCCCGTCGAGAGCAGAACCCGCGGCCCGATGCCGATCAGATCGTTGGACTTCGTGACGCAAATGCCGTGAACGTATGCGTTGTTGGCCCGCTCGTACCGGGCTCGATTGCGGATGATCCGCCGCACTTCCGGCGAGAGAGCCGCGTTCGCCGAAAGGGAATCGGCGTTCGCCCAATGGCGCGAATCGTCGCTGGTCTGAGCGGCGTCAAACCGGGCGCGGACCGCCTGCGGCTTGGTGAACGTCACCTGCCGGGGCGTGCGGGGAGCGGCCGGCTTGCGGCTCGCTCGCGCCTTGGGTGCGGTGCGCTTTGCCATGTCAGGTCGTCCCCGGAGGGATGAGCTTGTTAAACCGCAGACCGCGATTGCCGGCCGCCTGGGCAGCTCGACCGGCGAGGTACTTGTCGGCCTCGATCATGTCGGGGATCGACTGCGCCACGACCTCGCCCGCGTCGGTGCGGACAGACGCCGGCCCCTGGGCCACCGTGTCGATCTTGGAAGCAAGTTCGTCGCTCATGCCTCCACGTTCGCGGAGACGGCAACGGATCGAGAGGGGGTGTGGCGACTACTTGAGCCGCTTGGTCGTAATCACACGCCGACCGTCAGGGCCGGCGGGGATGGCGACCCGCTTGCGCTTGCGAGTGCCCGTCTCGCTCGACGCCACCTCGAGGCCGGAGATCGACGCCGCGACGGCGCACCCGACGAGGCAGTCCCACCAGTGATTTTCCTGGCCCGGCGGGAGCTTCCATTCGTCAACGATCCGCCCGCGGGCTTCCTTCCGCTGCGGGAACTCGGAGACGAGGTGCTCGATCAGCATCTCGTGCGCCCCAACGTGGAACATGATCGCTTCCGGGTCGCCCTGGCCGAGCCGGAGCCGTGCCGAGACGAACGTTTTCCACCAATTGGTGTCGTATTGCGACTCGATCTGGACGCCGCTCGCGGTCTTGCCGACCACCCAATTCAGGCCGGCACGGTCGCCACGATTCCGCCTGACGCCCATCGGGGCACTCGTCGCCCCGACACCACGGCCGCGGCTGGGAAGGATCGTCGAGGAGAACAGCGACGACCGGCAGAACTTGCGTACGGTGTCGGTCGATGTGCCCCAGTTGGAGTCGATCATCGTCTGGGCGATCCGCATCGGCACACCGTCTTCCCGCAGCCACTCGCGGGAGAGAAGCATCTTCGTTGCTTCCTCGAGGCCGGCATACAGGGCCGCCTCGAAAGACGCCCCAGGCTTGGCGAGAGCC
>QWPO01000175.1 GCA_003669255.1 Planctomycetota bacterium
GCTACTCGGCCGGCCTGCTGCTGGGCGTGTTCGTGCTTGGGGTGGCCACGCGCCGGGTGGGGCAGGGGGCCGCGCTCGTGGGTGCCGCCGCGGGCCTCGCCGCCCTGCTCGTCGTCCAGTTCGTGCTGCCCGCGCGGGGTCTCACGATCGCCTGGCCGTGGTATGCCCTGATCGGCTCGGCCGTCACGTTCGCCGTCGGCCTCGCTGCCTCGCTCGTCTTGCCCCGCGGAGAGATGGCCCGATGATCGCACCGCTCGTGCTCATGGTGGCTTCGTGCTTCGGGCTCGTGGCGGCGGCCGCCGATCTGCCCCGGCTCGACCCAGCCGCGGCAGGCTTCGACCCCGTTCGCCTCGGCGCGATCGACGACCTCATCGAGGAGGCCCTCGCCGCGGGAAAAATGCCGGGCTGCGTGGTCTGCATCGGCCGCCGCGACGGGATCGCCATGCTCAAGGCCTACGGCCGGCGCGCCGTGCAGCCGGCCGACGAGCCGATCACGGTCGATACGGTCTTCGACCTCGCCTCGCTCACGAAGCCCGTGGCCACCGCCACCGCAATCATGCACCTCGTGGAGTCGGGCAAGCTCCGGCTCTCCGACCCGATCGCGACCCACATCCCCGAGTTCGCCGCCAACGGCAAAGAAAAACTCACCGTCCACGACCTGCTCACGCACCAGAGCGGCCTGATCGCCGACAACCCGATCGAAGACTACGCCGACGGTCCCGCGAAGGCCTTGGAGTGCATCTGGAATCTCACCCCGCTCCATCCCGTGGCCACGAAGTTCATCTATTCCGACGTCAACTTCATCGTCCTTGGCCAACTCGTTGAGCGGCTTGCTGGCGAGCCGGTCGCTGCGTTCGCCGCTCGCAAGACGTTCGGCCCGCTCGGCATGACCGAAACGGGCTATCAGCCGGCGGAGTCGCTCCAGGCCCGCACGGCGCCCACGGAGCAGCGGGACGGCCACTGGATGCGAGGCGAGGTGCACGACCCGCGCTGCTGGAAGCTCGGCGGCGTCGCCGGCCACGCCGGCCTCTTCGGCACCGCCACCGATCTCGCCCGCTATGCCACGATGATGCTCCACGGCGGCAGCCTCGACGGCGTCCGTGTGCTCGCGCCGGAAACGGTCGCCGTGATGACCCGCGGCTGGTCGATTCCCGGCGGCGGCTTCCGGGGCCTCGGCTGGGACAAGCGAAGCCCGCTGTCGAGCAACCGCGGCGACCTGCTCACCGAGGCCGCCTTCGGCCATGGCGGGTTCACGGGCACGGCCATCTGGATCGACCCCTCCCTCGATCTCTACGTGGTCTTCCTCTCGAACCGCGTCCACCCCGACGGCAAGGGGCTGGTCAATCCGCTGATCGCGCGAATCGCGTCGGCCGCAGTCGGCGCGCTCGTCGAGCCACGCGACGTGCCGCAGGCCGCGACGGACCGGCCCGTGCTTACCGGGATCGATGTCCTCGTCCGCGACGGCTTCCGGCAGCTCGCGGGGAAACGGGTGGCGGTCATCACGAACCACACCGGCCTCGACCGGGAGCGGCGGCGAACCGCGAGCCTGCTCGCCAAGGCCGACGGCGTAAAGCTCGTGGCGATCCTCGGGCCGGAGCATGGGGCAAGCGGCACCTTCGACCAGGCCAACGTGCCGGATGGAACAGACGAGGAGACGGGCGTTCCCGTGAAGAGCCTCTATGGCGCCACGAAGCGGCCCACGCCGGACATGCTCGCCGACGTCGATACGATCGTGTTCGACATCCAGGACATCGGCTGCCGGTTCTACACCTATGTCTCCACGATGCTGGAGGCGATGAAGGCCGCGGCCGAACACAAGAAGGCCTTCGTGGTGCTCGATCGTCCAAACCCGATCGACGGCGTGTCGATGGCGGGGCCGCTGGTGGATGCCGGCGCGGAAACGTTCGTCGGCTGCCATCCGATTCCGCTCCGCCACGGGATGACCGTCGGCGAACTGGCGAAGATGTTTGCGGCCGATCTCAAGCTCGACCTCGATCTCACCGTGATCCCCTGCGAGGGCTGGCGGCGGAGCGATGCGTTTGATGCCACGGGGCTGGAGTGGGTCAATCCGTCGCCCAACATGCGGAGCCTCACGGAAGCCTTTCTCTACCCCGGCATCGGTCTGCTCGAGTTCACGAATCTCTCGGTGGGCCGCGGTACCGACACGCCGTTTGAGGTGATCGGGGCCCCGTGGCTCGACGGTCGCGTCCTCGCCGACGCCCTCGCCGCCCGGCGGATTCCGGGCGTGGGCTTTGTGCCGATCCGATTCACACCGAGTGCGAGCAAGTTCAAGGGCGAGCGGTGCGGTGGCGTGAACATCGTGGTCACCGACCGGGCGGCGCTCGATCCCGTCCGCGTGGGGCTCGAGATCTCGGTCGCCCTCCGGCAGCTGTACCCAAAGGAGTGGGAGGCCGAGAAGATTGCCACTCTGCTTCTGCACCGCTCCACGCTCGACGCGATCCTGGCCGGCGAAGGGGCCGACCTCGTGCTCGAAAAGGCCCGTGCCGGCCTCAAGGAGTTCGCCCTGCGGAGGCCGGGGCTGTTGCTCTACCGATGAACGTGCTTGAAGCTCATCGTCCCCCCTCTGGCAGAGTATCCCGGCTGGGAAAGGATTGTTAGCGTTATGTGTGGTCGGGTGGAACGAGGGATTCCGGCCATGATTCGGAAATGATCGACACGGAGACACTCGAAATGATGACGTCGCGTTCGTTTTTCCGCAGGCTCGCAGCACATCGCATCGCCCGACGTTCATTCGCGACCGCATTCGCGATCATGGTCGGCGTCGTTGCGTCGAATCTCGCGATGTCGCAGTCCCTCTCGGTCTACGAGCGCGTCCGCTTCGACATCGGCTCGACGGCCAACTCCGCCAACCCGCAGTACATCGGCTCAAATCCCATGGCGATCGCCTGGAGCGGCACACAACTCTATGTCGCCGGGTTCAACTCCTCCGCCAGCACCATCAACACCGCGATCACCCAGATCACCAATCCCAATGCGGCCCCCGGACTGAACGTCGTGCCGACATTCGCAGGTTCGTTCGGCACGCTCTCGACGGCAGCGAGCCGCGGCTACACCGGATTGGCCCTCACGGGCGGCAAGCTCGGCGCGGCATGGGACAACGGCGTAGTCTCGCCCAATGCCATCCAGGGCTTCGATACGTCGAGCAACGCTGTGCTGTGGAACCTGAGTGCCTCGGGAACAACCACCACCAACGTGGGCACGTCGCGCGGTATGGCCGGCATCGGCGTCGATCCCGGCTACCAAGGCGATCCTTCGCAGGGCGGTGGCGGATTTGCCTGGACAACCCAGGGCTCCGGCAGGCGTGCCGAAAACGACCCCACCACCGGTGTTCCAAGCTACGTGCTGAGCGGAAACGCAACGCCGGCCAATCCAAGTTCGGTCGGCGGCATGATCCTCAGTTCCTCGAGCACGCTCTGGCGCGACATCACGTTTGATCCGGCGAGCGGCGACCTGTACGCGAGAAACAACAACAACGTGACGATGAACGTGCGGACGGGATCCAACAGCTGCGTGGCCGGCATCAACATCATCAGCGGCACGCTCATCACCACGCCAGCAAACAACGTCGGCACCAACATCGAGTTCCTGAGCGGCATCTCCTCGCAGGGCGGCGACTCCTACGCGGGAAATGCGTTGATTTTCAACGACCGCGTGTCGAACGCCTCGGGCCAAGCCTGGACGAGCGTGATCAAAGTCGCGACCACCGGATCGACCACCGTGTCCCAGATTCCGACGAACTGGAACATGCTCTATGGTTCTTCCGTCAACGGGAGTTCGGTGTATGACTTCGGCTGGGACGGGACGACGCAAACGCTGGCCGTCCTGGACTACACCAACCGCACCGTGTCGATCTTTGACCTGAACGTCGACGTCCAGACGGTGGCCAGCGGCACGCAGACGGCGTCGCTCTCCGGCACCACGCCGCTCGCCAAGCAGGGCGCCGGCACGCTCGTGGCTGACCAGGCCGGCGCGATCGCCACCAACACCGTCTACGTCGAGCAGGGCGCGCTCCAGATCGGCAGTGGCGGCACATCGGGGGTGATCGGTTCACCGGTGGCCGTGACCGTATCGTCGGGGGCGACGCTCGCCTTCAACCGCAGCGACAACTACGGCGGCAGCATCGGCAATACGATCGGCGGCGCAGGCGGCGTCGAACTCAGGAGCGGAGCCCTCACGCTGACTGCGGCCAACGCCTACACGGGCGGCACCCTGATTTCCGGCGGCACCCTTTCCGTCGGCGACGGCAGCACGACGGGCTCCATCACCGGCAACGTCGTCAACGATGGTGCCCTGGTGTTCAACCGTTCGAATGCCACGAGCCTGTCGGGCGTGATCTCGGGCACGGGCTCCGTCACGATCTCCGGCGGAGGCAGCGTGTCGCTCAACGGCGACAACACCTACTCCGGCCCGACGAACGTCGCGGCCGGCTCGCTGTTTGTGAACGGCGCCGCCACCGGTTCGGGTGCCGTCGCGGTCGCCTCCACCGCCACGCTTGCCGGCACCGGCACCGTGGGAGGGGCCACCACATTCCAGACTGGCGCCACGCTTGCCCCCGGCCTGTCGCTGGGCGTTGGCACGCTCTCGTTCAACGGCGGCGTCACATGGAACACGGGTGCGAACTACAACTGGCAACTCTTCGACGCCACCGGCACAGCTGGTGACATCGCGGGCTGGGATCTCGCCGCCATCGGTGACGGCCTCACGATCGCCGCCTCCTCGTCGGATCCGTTCCAGATCAACCTCTGGACGCTATCGGGTACGGGCCCCTTCGTGAGCGGCTCGGCGGCCAACTTCGATCCTGCCCAAAACTACACGTGGAAGATCGCCAGCGCCGCCGGAGGCATCACCGGCTTTGCTGCCAACAAGTTCGTGATCAACACATCGGCTACGAACGGCACGGGCGGCTTCGCCAATGATTTCTCGGGCGGCACGTTCAGCGTGGCTCAATCGGGGAACGACCTCAATCTGGTCTACAGTGTCGGCGGTCCGTCGGTGATCACGATCGACGTGGCCAGCGGCACGCAGACGCAGACCCAGGCGGGCTACCCAACGCTCTCCGGTTCGATTCCGGTGGTGAAGACCGGCGCCGGCACGCTGTCGATCACCGCTGCCAACACGCTCACCGGGTCCACCACCGTGCAGCAGGGCACGCTGCAGCTCGCCAACGGCTCAGCGCTGGCGTCGAGCAAGATCGTGCCC
>QWPO01000062.1 GCA_003669255.1 Planctomycetota bacterium
AGCCTGCTGGCGGAGCGCTACCTCGCGATCGTACTCCCCGCGCTACCGGCGATGGCGGTGATCTGGGTGGGGGTCGCGGCCTTGCGCGGGGCGGGCGACATGGTGGCTGGGCTCGTGTCGATGTCGGTCGTCAACGTCGTCAACGCAGCGGCCAGTTTCGCTCTGGCGACCGGAGCCGGTGGCCTGCCCAGGCTGGGATGGGAGGGCCTGGCCTGGGGAACACTCGCCGGCTACTGCTGTGGCGCCGTCTGCGTCGTGGCGATTTTTGTGCGGAATGCCCGGGGTCTGCGGCCGAACGCGGCCGACTGGATTCCCGACCCCGCGTGGCAGCGACGGATCGTGCGGGTGGGCGTGCCGGCGGGCGTCGATGCGGCCGCCAACGCAGCCTGCCACCTGACCTTCCTGTCGATCGTCAATCGGCTGGGCAACGTCGACGCTGCCGCCCATGCCGTGGCGGTGACGATCGAGTCGCTCGCCTTCCTGCCCGGCAGCGCGTTCCAGGTCGCGGCCGCCACGCTCGCGGGGCAGGCCCTCGGCGCCCGGGATGAGCGACGGGCCCGCAACGGGGTCTGGCTTGCCGCGGGAGCCGCCGCCCTTCTGATGGGCCTCGCCGGCGCGGCATTCTTCCGGTTCGCAGGCCCCCTGTCTGCCTGGTTCGCCGGGGGCGGCGCGGGGCCGGAGGTCGCCGATCGGGCGGCATCGCTGGTGCGGATCGTGGCCTTCGCGCAGCCGTCGCTGGCGCTCCTGATGGTGCTCTCCGGCGGGCTGCGAGGCGGCGGAGCGACCCGTCCCCCGCTCATCGTCAACTTCCTGGGACTGGTGGCGATTCGCCTGCCCTTGGCGGTCTTGCTCGCCTGTCACGAGATCGAACTCCCCTGGGGCTTCGGCGTTCTCGCCGGCATGGGGCTCGGCGCCCGGGGCGCGTGGCTGGCGATGGCTGCGGACCTGACGGCACGGGGGCTTGCGATGGCGGCGATCGTCGCCCGGCCAGGATGGACGCGGGTGAGGGTTTGACCCGCCGCGCCGCTGCGGATTGCCATGGCCTTGGGGGCCAGCGACGCTACACTCTGTTTTGACGGCGACGATGCGGCGTCCTGGCTGCTGATGGCGGTCCGAAACATCTGCTGATCCCTCTTCCCGAGCGAGGGCCTCGAATGGCGGTCGATCTCGACCTGAAGCACTGGAGCACCGCGGACGCCGCCGATCTCTATGAGGTCGCACGCTGGGGCAACGGTTATTTCTCGGTGGGCCCAAACGGTCACCTGCTCGTCCACCCGGATAAGGATCCGACGAAGAGCATCGATCTCAAGCAGCTCGTCGACCGGCTTCAGGTGAGGGGCATCGATCTGCCGATCCTGCTCCGCTTCGCGGAGATCCTCCAGCACCGGCTGGGCGAACTGCACGGCGTGTTCACCCATGCGATGCGTGAGAACGGCTATCGGGGCGACTACTGCTGCGTCTATCCCGTGAAGGTCAACCAGCAGAGGCAGGTCGTCGAGGAGGTGCTCCGGTTCGGCAAGCCCTATCATTTCGGCCTGGAGGCTGGCAGTAAGCCGGAGCTCTTGGCGGTGATCGCGCTGGCCGACAACGACACGCCGATCATCTGCAACGGCTTCAAGGACGCGGAGTTCATCGAGACGGCCATGCTCGCCCAGAAGATCGGGCGGACGATCATTCCCGTCGTGGAGCGGTTCTCCGAGCTCAACCTTATCCTTGAGTACGCGGAGAAACTCGGTGTCCGCCCGCGGATCGGCATGCGGGTGAAACTCGCCACGCGGGGCAGCGGTCGCTGGCAGTCGTCGGGGGGCTTTCGGAGCAAGTTCGGGCTCACGGCCAGCGAACTCATCAAGGGTCTCGAGCTGTTGGCTTCGCGGGGCATGGAAGACTGCCTCCAGCTGCTGCATTTCCACCAGGGAAGCCAGATCACCAACATCCGGCACATCAAGGGGGCGCTCAACGAGGCGTCGCGGATCTACACGGAACTCGTGAAACGCGGCGCCGGCCTCCGCTACCTCGACGTTGGCGGTGGGCTGGGCGTCGATTACGACGGCTCGCAGACCAACTTCGAGTCGAGCGTCAACTACAGCCTTCAGGAATATGCCAACGACGTCGTCTCCCACGTGCAGAACGCCTGCGACGAGGCAGGCGTGCCCCACCCCACGATCATCTCCGAGAGCGGACGTGCTGTGGTGGCCTACCACAGCATGCTGATCTTCGGCGTGCTCGGCGTGTCGGAGCAGGGGGGTGGCGGGGAGGTGTCAGAGCCGACGGCGGATGCGGAGCAACCGCTTCACGACCTCTGGGAGGCCTACCAGGGGATCAACGTGCGGAACCTGCTGGAGAGCTACCACGACGCCCAGCAGTCGCTCGACACGGCGATGAACCTCTTCTCCAGCGGCTACCTGCCGCTCGACCAGCGGTCGGCCGTGGAGAACCTCTACTGGGCGATCTGTCGCCGGATCTGCAAGCTGACGAAGACGTTGGAATTCGTCCCCGAGGAACTCGAGGGCCTGCAGGCCACGCTTTCCGACACCTACTTCTGCAACTTCTCACTCTTCCAGTCGATTCCCGACAGCTGGGCCATCAAGCAGTTGTTTCCGGTGATGCCGATTCACCGGCTCAACGAGCGGCCCACGCAGGCCGCCGTCCTCGGCGACGTGACCTGTGACTCCGACGGCAAGATCGACCAGTTCATCGACCGCCGCGACGTGAAGCGGACGCTGCCACTCCACACCTGGCAGAACGATCCCTACTACCTGGGTGCGTTTCTCATCGGCGCCTACCAGGAGATCCTTGGCGATCTCCACAACCTGTTTGGCGATACCAATGCGGTGCACGTCAGCATGGACGAACGTGGTGAGGTGGTGGTGGACGCCGTCATCAAGGGAGACACCGTTCGCGAGGTGCTCGATTACGTGGAGTTCGACTCGAACCAGCTCGTGCAGCGACTCCGTGACTCGATCGAGCAGGCAGTCCGCGAAGGGCGGATCTGCGACAGTCAGGCGGGGCGGTTTCTGAAGTTCTACGAGGAGGGCCTGGGCGGCTACACGTATCTGGAAGAGCCGGGCTGAGGGTACCGTACAGAGAGGGCATGGACTCATACGGATCACACATGATCCTCGCGTTCGAGTGCTTGGCGAGTGAAAGCCGACCGGCCGTGAGGCCACGGGCGAACCACGCTGGACGCGGCGTCTGCCGGTCGTTCACCCCACGCCTCACGGCGTTGGGCTTCTCCAAACGGTCGCGCACGGCTCATGAAAAACCCGTGTTGGGTCGTCTTGTCCAAGTCCGCGGAGCGATTGCTGAATCGAGTCCACGATGCACCTGATCCGCGTCGCCGGCTGTGCCCTCAATCAGACGCCCCTCGACTGGGACGGTAATCGCGATCGCATCCTCGCCGCGATCGCCGCCGCTCGTGGCGCCGAAGCTTCGATCCTTTGCCTGCCGGAACTCTGCATCACGGGCTACGGCTGTGAAGACGCCTTTCAGTCACCCGGGGTGCAGCGGATGGCGCTGGAGGTGCTCGGCGAGATTGTGCCGGCCACTCGCGGGATCGCCGTGGCGGTGGGGCTACCGATCCGCTTCGAGAGCAGCCTCTTCGATGCGGCGGCGTTCGTCGTCGATGGGCGGATCGCGGGCATCGCCTGCAAGCAGAATCTCGCTGGTGACGGGATCCACTACGAGCCCCGGTGGTTTCGACCATGGGTTCGCGGTCGCCGGGGGGCGGTGTCGGTCGGCGGCCGCGACGTGGCGATCGGCGACCTGCGGTTCGACTGCGGTGGGATCCGAGTCGGCTTCGAAATCTGCGAGGACGCCTGGGTGGCCGACCGGCCCGGGGCGGCGCTCGCGGCCCGGGGCATCGACCTGATTCTCAATCCATCGGCCAGCCACTTCGCGTTCGACAAGGATGAGATCCGCCGTCGATTCGTGCAGGACGGTTCACGGGCATTCGCCGCCGGCTACGTCTACACCAACCTCGTCGGCAACGAGGCTGGGCGGGCGATCTATGACGGGGGCGTGCTGATCGCCGCGGCGGGCCGGATGCTCGCGGCGGGCCGGCGGCTCTCATTCGCGGACCGCGTGCTGACCGTGGCCGACTGTGACGTTGATGCCCTGCGACTGGCCCAGTCGCGGCTGGCTGTCGAGCCCGTTGCCGATGCCGTCGAGGGGGATCGGATCGACGTGCCGTTCACGCCCGCCCGGGTGACTGTGCCCCTGGTTTCACCGACCGGGGACATGCGCGACGCCTGGGAGCACGGCGGCCACGTCAAGGAGGAGGAGTTCACGCGGGCCGTAGCCCTTGGCCTGTTCGACTACGCTCGCAAGAGCAAGTCTCGTGGGTTTGTCGTCTCAGCCAGCGGCGGCGCCGACTCATCGGCCGTGGCGTGCCTGGTCGCACTTGCCGTGCGACTCGCGGCGGCTGAACTGTCCGTGGTCGAGGCTGCCCGGCGGCTTGGCCTGCCCGCGCCTGATGTCGTCGCAGATGATGCCACTCGCCGGCTCGTCACGGCGACGCTCACCTGCGTCTACCAGTCGACAGCCAACTCTGGCGACGTCACCCGGTCTGCGGCCCGCGGGCTGGCGGAAGCCCTTGGCGCCGCCTTTCACGAGTTCGACATCGAGGCGATCGTACGTGACTACAAAGCCATCGTCTCGCGGGCGATCGGACGGCCCCTCTCCTGGGATCATGACGACGTCGCGCTCCAGAACATCCAGGCACGGGTTCGGTCGCCCGGCGTGTGGATGATCGCCAACATCACCGGCGCCCTGCTCGTCTCGACCAGCAACCGTTCCGAGGCTGCGGTCGGCTATGCCACCATGGACGGCGACACGTCGGGCGGCATCGCGCCGCTCGCCGGCATCGACAAGGCCTACCTCCGCCGGTGGCTTCGCTGGCTCGAGCACGGCGGCCCAGAGGGTGTCGGGCCGATTCCCGCGCTCGCGGCAGTCAACGTCCAGGCGCCGACCGCCGAACTCAGGCCAGCGGCGTCGGGTCAGACCGACGAGTCGGATCTGATGCCATACGACGTCCTCGACGCGATCGAGCGGGCGGCGATTCGCGACAAGCAGACCCCGCTCGAATCGTGGCTGCGGCTTCGTGGAGAGTTCTCTGGGCACGATTCGCGGCAACTGGCGGCCTGGACGGAGCGGTTCTTCGTCCTCTGGAGCCGCAACCAGTGGAAGCGGGAGCGGTATGCCCCATCCTTCC
>QWPO01000114.1 GCA_003669255.1 Planctomycetota bacterium
GCCACCAGGGGGGGTCGATAGACTTTGAAAGAGCTTGGGGTCAACCAGAGTCGGGGTACATCTTTTATACATCTCGTGCCCTGTCAGGCGGATTCCCAGAGGACTTTTTCATTGTTTCATTTTTCATCCCTGTCCGCGTTTGCCCGTAAGGGCGGAGGTTTTTCCATGTCCAGCATCGTTTTCAACTCGAAGCGACGTGGCTTCACGCTCGTCGAACTGCTGGTGGTGATCGCGATCATCGCCACGCTAATCGGCCTGCTCCTGCCCGCCGTGCAATCGGCTCGTGAGGCGGCCAACCGTGCCGCGTGCTCCAACAAGATGAAGCAGATCGGCCTTGGTCTGCATCAGTATGCCAGCGCCCGAAAGGACTCCTTCCCAGCGGCGAATGACCGTTGGTACGCTCTCGGCACCACTCCGGCGACGAAGATGCCAGCAGGCAGCCCCAGCGGCTACAGCTGGATCTTCCACATCCTTCCGTATTTCGAGGAAAGCGCATTCTACGATCGAATCAAGTCGGTCACCTCCGGAACAGGGGGCCAGTTCTCGACGCTCCCGATGACTGTCAGCGGTAGTTTTGCGAACGTTCAGTTAGCTGCTCTCATCTGCCCGACCTGGGGTGGTGATGCCATTATGAGCGCCAACAACAGCTTTGGTGCTACGTGCTACAAGGCGATGGCTGGCCGTGGAAGTTCCGTCGGTACATCCGTCGCCTCCAGCGCAGCTTTGGCGAAGGGCACATGGTCCTCTGACGACGGCTATATGCCCCTCGTTCCCACCACATCACCACCGCAGTCTGCGACTACAGCCAACGCGAGAAACTACGTGCTGCGGGGCCGTGGCCTTACGTCGGGCGATGGCACATCGAAGACCATCATGGTGGGCGAGTCGAAGGAAGGAAATCCTCGCCCGTACAGCGGCACGCCGACGTACAACTGCGCTTGGTTCCTTGGCACGCAGGCCTGGCTCGTCGCAGGCCGTCCCCAGGATGGGTGCTTGGCGTACACCAACAGTACGTACGCTAATACGGCCACCGGCTTAAACTTCGGACCGACGTCAGCCGCTCCCACGGTGATGTACACCACAAGCCAGCAACTGCTGGCATCTACGGCCGGTGCAGCAGCTGACATGATTTGGGGGCCAAGCAGCGACCATGCCGGCAACCTTGTCATGCACACTTTTGCTGACGGCAGCATACGTTCGATCGGAGCCGACGTCAGTCCCGACATCTACATCGGCCTGAGCACCTACGCCGGCGGCGAGAACACGACGTCCGACTTCTGATCGACTCCATGCCGATCGGTTGTGTGATTCCAATGGCCCGGCCGGAGTTTTCGCTCCGGCCGGGTTTTTTTATGAATGACGGTCTACTCGTTTGCCCGCTGGTTCGTCGCGGCAGTATTCTCTCGCACCTGCACGAGCCTTTTCCTCCACCGGAGTGATTCGATGAGTGAGCCCCTGCCCCACACCCACTCCGCCATCAGCCGCCGCGACGTCCTCCGGGTAGCCGGCTCCACCGCCGCCGTCGCCTCAGCCACGCT
This sequence comes from Planctomycetota bacterium, assembly GCA_003669255.1. GTDB lineage: Bacteria > Planctomycetota > Planctomycetia > Pirellulales > UBA1268 > QWPN01. The sequence continues at coordinate 1,539 of QWPO01000114.1, forward strand.
CGGCATGCGGGGCGTGCACGCTGATAACCCATCCGGCGAGACGCTCAAGGTAGGCCTGATCGGCGCCGGTGGCCGCGGCCGCGGCGCCCTCGTGCAGACGCTCTCTGTGCCCGGTTCGAACGTAAAGCTCACCGCGATTGCCGACGCCTTCAAGGGTGGCATCGACGGCACAATGCGGGCCCTCAACGAGATGCAGGACAAGGTGGACTGCCCCGAAGACCGGCGGTACGACGGGCTCGACGGCTACAAGCGGGTGATCGACGCCAGCGACCTGGTGATCCTCGCCACGCCCCCCGGCTTCCGCCCATTCCACTTCGACGCCGCTGTGCAGGCCGGCAAGCACGTGTTCATGGAAAAGCCCGTCTGCGTCGATAGCTACGGCGCCCGGCGGGTGCTCGAAGCCGCGCGGCTGGCCGACGAAAAGAAGTTGAAGGTCGTGGTCGGTCTTCAGCGTCGCTACCAGACCAACTACCGCGAGGCTCTCGCCAAGGTCCGCGAAGGGATGATCGGCGACATCATCGGCGGCCAGGTCTATTGGAACGGCAGCGGCATCTGGTTCCGAGACCGCGAGCCCAACCAGACGGAGATGCAGTATCAGGTGAACAACTGGTACCACTTCAACTGGCTCAGCGGAGATCACATCTGCGAGCAGCACGTCCACAACATCGACATCGCCAACTGGTTCCTCGACAGCGTGCCGATCTCGGCCTACGGCGTCGGCGGCCGGCAGCAACGGGTGCCTGGCCAGTCGAGCGAAATCTACGACCACCACGCGGTCAACTTCGAGTACCCAGGCGGCGTGCGGGTCGCCAGCCAGTGCAAGCAGTTCCCTGGCGGCGAGAACCACGTCGAAGAGCACTTCCAGGGCACGAAGGGCATGCTCTCGCTACACCCTGGATACGCCAAGATCACCGACCTAAGCGGCCAGGAACTCTGGAAGTTCTCCGGGGAAAATCCCGACCCCTACCAGGTGGAGCACGACGAACTCCACGCCGCGATCCGCAACGACACGCCCAAGAATGACGCCTACTACGGCGCGACGTCGAGCTTCTCGTCGGTGCTGGGCCGGCTCGCCACCTATTCCGGCAAGACCTGGAAGTACGACGACACTCTGCAGCTCGACTTCCGCACGATGCCGGAAGATCCAACGTGGGAGACCACGCCGCCGACCGTGCCCGACAAGGACGGCAACTACTCGCTCCCCATGCCGGCCACCTTCAAGATCCAGTCGGTGACGAAGCCTGTTGTGTCATGATCGTCGGTGTGCCGCGGGAGACGAAGCGGGACGAATACCGCGTGGCCCTGCTGCCCGTGGGGGCTGAGGAACTCGTCCGCGCCGGGCACACCGTGCTCGTCGAGCGGAGTGCCGGCTCCGGCTCCGGCCTCCCTGACGAGGCCTACGCCGCTGCGGGTGCGACGCTCGTTGACGGCCCGGCCGAGGTGTTCGGGAAGGCCGACCTCGTGGTGAAGGTGAAGGAGCCGCAGCCACAGGAACTCTCCCTGATCCGCCGCGGCCAGACGCTCTTCACCTACTTTCACTTCGCGGCCGACCGGCATCTCACCGAGGGCTTCATGGCCACGGGTGCCACGGCCGTAGCCTACGAGACGCTTCGCGACGATCGCGGCCGCCTTCCGCTCCTAATCCCAATGAGCGAAGTGGCCGGCCGCATGAGTATCCAGGAGGGGGCCAAGTTCCTCGAGCGGCCGCAGATGGGCCGTGGCATCCTGCTGGGCGGCGTGCCTGGCGTGGCGCCCGCCAACGTGCTCGTCCTCGGGGCCGGCACGGTCGGGGCCAACGCCGCCAAGGTCGCCGCTGGCTTCGGAGCCAACATCGCCCTGCTCGACACGAGCCTCGAGCGACTCCGCTACCTCGACGACGTGACAGCCCCCAACATCGATTGCCTCTACTCCGATCGCCACACGATCCGCGAGCGGCTCGGCTGGGCCGACCTCGTGATCGGCAGCGTGCTGATCCCGGGCGCTCGCGCGCCGCACCTCGTCGAGCGCGACGACCTGAAGCTCATGAAACCGGGATCGGTGATCATCGACGTGGCGATCGACCAGGGAGGCTGTGTGGCCACGAGCCGGCCCACGACCCACGCTGACCCGACCTACGTGGTGGATGACGTCGTCCACTACTGCGTGACAAACATGCCCGGGGCCGTCGGCCGCACGAGCACCTACGCGCTCTGCAACGCCACCCTTCCCTACGTGATCGACCTCGCCGATCGAGGCGTCACGGCGGCGGCCCGCGCCTCCGCGGCGATCCGCTCGGCGGTGAACGTCTACGACGGCCGGCTGGTACAGCCAGCCGTCGCCGCCGCGTTCGGCCTGCCCTGCGAACCGTTCACCCCGTAGCCGAATCCGGTCCCACGTAGCCGCAGGTTGGCAACCTGCGGAAAATCACCGCCTGCACCAACTGCAGGTGCAGGTTACCAACCTGCACCTACGAGTCCCGACGCTTCTCCCCCCGTAGCACAGGTTTCCAACCTGTGCCCTCCACCACCCGCTCATGATCCCCATTTCGCTCCGCTGGGTTGGCGAGGCCACCGGCCACCTCGAACTCATCGATCAGACGCTGCTCCCAGCCCAGTTCACCTGGCTCACGTGCCGCGACGTGCCCACCGTCGTCGAGGCGATCAAGAGCCTGCGGGTTCGTGGCGCCCCGGCGATCGGCATCGCGGGCGCCTACGGGATGGCGGTGGCCGCCGGCGAGGCGATCCGCGGTCAGATGGCCGCCAGCCACGCGCGGGCTCACGTGCTCGCGAGGGCCGAAGAACTCGCCACCGCCCGCCCCACCGCTGTGAACCTTCGCTGGGCGGTCGAGCGGTGCCTCCGTGCCATCGACGGACTTCCGGCAGAGGCCGACGCGCCAGCACTGGCTGAGGCCCTGCTCACGGAGGCCCGCGCGATCCACGACGAGGATCGGCGACTCTGCGAGGCGATCGGTCGGCACGGGGCCTCGGTGCTCCCCGAAGGCGGCGTGCTCACGCACTGCAACACGGGTGCCCTCGCCACCGGGGGCGCGGGCACCGCGCTCGCCGTGATCACCGCCGCCTGGGACTCGGGCCGTCGCTTCGAGGTGTTCGCGGATGAAACGCGGCCGCTCTTCCAGGGCGCGCGGCTCACCGCCTGGGAACTTGTGCAGCGTGGCATCCCGGTCACCGTGCTCTGCGACTCGGCCGCAGCCCACCTGCTGAAGACCGGTCGGGTGGCCGCCTGCATCGTGGGGGCCGACCGGATCACCGCCAATGGCGACACCGCCAACAAGATTGGCACCTACGGCCTCGCCCTCCTCGCCGAGGCGCATGGCGTGCCGTTCTTCGTCGCCGCTCCGTCCAGCACGTTCGACCTCTCGCTTGAGACCGGCGCGGAGATTCCGATCGAGGAACGGGCCGCCGCGGAGGTGCTGCGGCCGCTCGGCGCCGTGGCCGCACCGGAAGCCGCCAAGGCGTTCAATCCGGCGTTCGATGTGACGCCGGCGCGGCTGATTCGGGGCATCATCACGGAGAATGGCGTGGTCTCGCCCGTCACCCGAGAGCGGATTCGGGAAGTTCTCAGCACGTAGCCGCAGCGGCTTTTGCCCCCACGTAGCCGCAGGTTGGCAACCTGTGGAAAAACTTCCCGAATCCGCTGCATGTGCAGGTTACCAACCTGCAC
>QWPO01000071.1 GCA_003669255.1 Planctomycetota bacterium
CACACCGCTCGATCTGGCCACCCCGGAGTCGGCCCTCCACTCGTTCATTCGTGGTCGCGAAGCGTTTTCCGCACTGTTCAACGCGCCGCCGGCATCGTTTGCCAGGGTTGCGGGTGGAGCCATTCCGCTGCTGCCGCAGCTGCTCGCCGGATGTGGCGTCGAAGGAGGCATCTGGACGCTGTTCGACGGCTCGCCGCTTCCCGATGTCGGTGGCGGGATGATCCGCTGGCAGGCCGGCGGCGCGGCGATCGATCTGCTGGCTGCCGCCCCGCTTGACGCCCGGTCGGCACGCACCGTGCTCGCCCTCCACGAGACACTCGGCGATGCGCTCGACCGCGAGCACGTGGCCGCGGTGCTCTTCGCCCACTACGCGGGGACGGCCACCCGCTGGCACGCGCTCGTCCGTCGGATCGGTCGCTGGACGAATCTGCTCGGCACGTTCGTCACGCCGCGGGAACTTGCCCGGCGCACCACAGGCGCTGGCACGACGGTGTCGCTTGAGCCCGACGCGTTTCCGCCCACCCTCCCCCGTTCCACCGCCGCGGCCGGCGACGACGTGATCACGGTGGCCGTCGCACAGGCCGGCCAGGAGGCGGGGGCAATCGTGGCCGCCACCTCGCCCCTCGCAGTGGTCCCCGCACCGCCGCCGGCTCGTCCGCCCATCGCGGTGCAGCCTCCGCTGCGTCGCTGGCTCTCGTTCGCAGGACCGGCTGGGGCCCGCCGCGATGCGGATCGGCTCGTCCTCGAGCACGAGCTCATTCGCGTGGAGGCGCACCCGCAGACCGGCGGCCTGCTCTCGCTCCGCCGCGACCGTGATGGAGCCAATCGGCTCTCGCAGCAACTCGCCGTGCGCACCACGCGGACGGCGGGGGGTGGCGGCGGCTGGGAAGCGGCTGAGGACGGCGTGTTGACCACTCGTATGGTTGCTGATGCGGTCGAGCGGGTCGTGGGCGAGAACGGCCGCGACTCGCTCGTCTCGCGGGGCCGGCTGGTCGCCGCGGATGGCGGCGTCGCGGCCCGCTTCTCGCAGATCGTCTCGCTCGTCGAGGGCATGCCACTGGCCGTCCTCGACATCGAGGTCGAGCTCGAGAGGCCACTTGCCGGCTCGCTCCTCGACAGTCACGTCGCGGCCCGGTTCGCCTGGCACGAAAACGAACACGTGGAGATTCGCCGGAGCCTGCTCACGCAGTCGGTTGCCACGGAGCGGACCAGGTTCACGGCTCCACACTTCATCGAGATCGTGCCCGAGAGCACGCGGGTCGATGTGGCTGCCGACGCGGTGACCATCCTCACGGGTGGGCTTCCCTGGCACCTCCTTTCCACGCCCCACGTGCTCGATTCACTCCTCGCTGGGGGCTCGGTTGGCCGCATCTCCCGTCGGCTCGCAATCGGCCTAGGCCTCCGCCGTCCCTGGGATTCGGCCCTGGCGCTGGCCGCGGGCACCCCGCTTGGCGTGGCAATCCCGGGCCTTCCGGAGAATGTCCGGCTGACGGTGGCGGAACTTGTCACGACCGACCGGCAGCTCACTGCCGGCCGCTTCGGCCTGCTGGAATCGGCTGGCGTTGGCGGGGAAGTGACGATCGACTGGGGGCGACCGGTCGCCCGGGCGACTGTCGTCGATTTCACCGGCGGCCCGCGGACGGAGCCAGCCGTTGCGATCGATGGCACCCGGACCGTAGTTTCTCTCGAACGCTACCAATGGCTGCAACTTGATCTGGGGTTTGCGGGATGATCATTACGCTCGACGGTCCTGCCGGCGCCGGCAAGAGTTCGACCGCCCGTGCGCTGGCCCGTCGCCTGGGCTGGTTCTACATGGACACCGGAGCGATGTATCGGGCGGTCACGCTCGTGGCGCTCGAACGCACCATGTCGCTCCATGATGCCGAGGGCCTCGCGGCACTCGCTGAGTCACTGGCGATCGCCTTTCGCGACGGCCGCGTGTTCGTCGACGACCGCGACGTGTCGACCGAGATCCGCACCGAGCAGATCACCACCGCCACGCGGTCGGTGGCCGACGCCCCGCCGGTCCGCGATGTCATGAAGCGGATGCAGCGGAGCATCGCCGAGGGGCTCGACGTGGTCACCGAGGGTCGCGACCAGGGCTCAGTCGTGTTTCCGCTTGCGGAACTCAAGGTGTTTCTCACCGCCTCGCCCGAGGAGCGGGCCCTGCGCCGCCATCGCGAGGAGGCTTCGCGTGGGACGGCCTCGTCGCTCGACTCGGTGCTCGCGGCTCAGAACCGCCGCGACGAGGGAGACCGCGTCCGGGCGGTCGGAGCCATGAAGGCGGCCGACGATGCCGTGCTCGTCGAGACCGACGGGCTCACGCAGGACGAGGTCGTCGAGAGGCTCGTGCAGCTGATCGAGGAGCGGCGGCGGCCGCGGTCCTCATGAGCGACCGCAGCGACGACGAGGTGGCGGTCGGCGGCGGCCACACGCCCTTTGGCAAGTGCCTCTACGACCTGCTCTGGGTGCTCTGCCGCACGCTTGGCGTGGCGGTGTTTGGGTTCCGGTCGCGGTTCGTGGAGCCGCTCCCGAAGACGGGTCCGCTCATCGTGCTCTCGAGCCATCAGACGTTTCTCGATCCCCTGCTGCTTGGCCTGGCCACCGACCGCCGGTTGTCGAGCCTGGCCCGCAGTTCGCTCTACCGCTTCAAGCCGTTCGCCGCGGTGATCACGGCTCTCGACGCCGTGCCGATCGACCGCGGGTCATCGGCGATCAAGGCGATGAAGGTGGTGATCGCGCGGCTCAAGCGGGGGGCGGCGGTGACGATCTTTCCCGAGGGATCGCGGACCGAAGACGGCCAGCTCGGCGAGTTCAAAAGCGGCTTCGCCCTGATCGCGAAGCGGGCCGCGGCACCCATCGTGCCGGTCGCGATCGTGGGCGGGTTTGAGTGTTGGCCGCGAACGCGGCTCCTGCCGAGGCCAGGGCGAATCCGCCTTGAGTTCGGGGAGATCGTCACCGCCGAGCAGGTGGCGGCGATGAGCGAGCACGAGATCTTCGCGGTCTGCACGCAGCGGATCCGCGACCTCGACGCCAAGGCCCGCGCCGCCCTGGGTGCTACGGCCCGGTCGCGGCCGGCGGTGTCGAGCCCGCGCGGGCCCGCTTGAAGGGATCGACCGTGCCGCCGCCGGGGCCCGGAGGCGGCTCGTTGGCCGACTGGCCGAACGGCACCAGTTTCGGCCACTCCAAGTTCATCCCCGGCCAGGTTTGGGCGGGTGGCGGTGCCGGAAGCGGCGACTTGGCCGGCCCGGACGCCTCAGGCAGCGGCTGGCTCGTGAGCAGGTCGTTGGGCGTGGGAAACCCTCCCGGCTGACCGCCTGTCGAGACGGGCATCGCCGGCACGCCAGGGTCGCCGCGTTCCAGGACGCGAACCGAGACATCATCGACAAACGCCTCACCGAGACCCGTGAGGGCGAACGTCACCGTGATCGGCTCCTCCGACGACTCGGCGGGCACGATGCGATGGAGCACGAGTCGCCGCCAGGTCTTCGTCATCCCCACGCGCTCGCCGAGTGCGGGGCCGCCCAGTGAGTCGAAGACGAACAGCCCATCGACGCTCCCAGCGATCGGCTTGGGAACGAAGACCTGCGCCGAAATCTCGATCAGCTTGCCCGCCGACGGCTGCAGTGGCGGCGTCGTGACCCACAGCGGCGGTGTCTCCACCACGATCGGCGGGTCTTCCTTGTTGGCGGGCCGCGCCGCCATTCGCAGGCAACCCTGCCCGGCGGCGGGCTTGGCCTGCGAGACCTCAAGCCTCGTGACGATGTCCGACTGCTTGCGGGCGAAGTGCCGCCAGCCGCCCCCCGAAAGATCCTCGATGCGTTCCATGCTGCCGCCGCCCAGGAGCTCGGGCCCCTGCACGACCGCAGCGCGGGCCGACACGAAATGCCATTCTTCGGCGAGCGCGGTGTCAGACGCCGTGAGTGGGCTGGCCACCATCGACCCTTCGGCCTTCACGCCGTTCTCCCAGATTCGGCGCTCGAACTGCCCGGCGATCGCCGCCGCCCGCCGGAGCCTCATGATGGCCGTGGTCGGGTCGGACATGACGAGTGATTCACCCTCCGCGGCAAGGCGGCCCGCCTCGGTGAGCATCGGCACGGCGTTGACGGGTGGCGGACCCGAGAACGCCTGCGGTGGCAACCGACCGAGCAGGTCGCCGGAAGCGGCCAGCGCCGTGGCCGCGACCGCGCGGGCCGACGAGAGTTCGACGGCGGTCAGGCCACGGATCCGATCCTGCACGTGCGCCGTCACCGCCGGCTCACCACTGAACAGGATGATCGAATGGGTGAGGAAGTCGTCGAGCGTCACCGACACGCCCCCTGTCACCCGCTGCTGCCGCAGTGGCTTGAGCCCGCCGGCCGCAACCTCCCAGGCCTGATGCGCCTCCGGCACGCCGGGCACGAGGATCGTGAGCGGCGCTTCATTGGGCGGGATGTCGCTCCCTGCATAGCGGCGGGCGACGATCTGCGAGCCTTGCACGCACCGCCAGGCCACCACCATCCGCGCGCGGGCCGCCTCCATCACGAATGCCTGCACCTCATCGCTGCTGGTCTGCGCCTGGGCGGCGAACCGTCCGGCCGCACCCCATGGCTCGAGCACCTGGAGCCGCAGGTTCATCTCCCGGGCCGCGGCGGCGCGGGCCCGTGCCTCGCGGTCGTCGCCGTCGAGCCGGCGGGTCGATGTGAAGAGGATGCCGCGGGTGCCGGCCGCCAGCGCCGAGAAGGCTGCAAGCGAGAGGCTCTCGCCATCGACGGCGAGGCCGCGGCCGCCGATGCCGGCGATCGCCGCCGCCTGCCGCGCCGCCCGGGGATCGATCTCGGTGGAGATTGTTGCCAGCAGGGGCGTGCCGGGCCGCGTGAGCCGCGGGCGTTCGCGGAGCCACTTCAGGTAGTCCACCAGTTCGAGCGACGTGCCGAGCACGGTCTTTCGGGCGACGAGCATGTCGAGGTGACGCGAGACGGTGCGAAGCCCGGAGTCGGCGGAGCCGATCAGCGGTCGGCCGGCCCGCTGATCGCAGGCTCGCACGCGGCGGCCCCGCTCCGCGAGGGCCTCAACGTCGTCATCGGCGAGCCCGGTGCCCAGATCCCACATCAGCACGCGGTCCCAGTTGCGGAGGATGGGCAATGAGTCGGGCTCGCGGACGTCAACGTCGGGGATCGGCGGCGGCGGGCAGATCA
>QWPO01000070.1 GCA_003669255.1 Planctomycetota bacterium
CACAACGGCAGGCGAGGTGGTCGGCGAACGCTCGACGAGCCTTGGGCCGCCCCGGCCCGGGCGAGGAGACTTTTGCCGCCTCCTCGCCGGCGCGCGACTGCGGGCCGGCTGATTCGCTACCGATCGATCTCACCCATTACGATGTCGAGGCTTCCCACGATCGCCGGCACGTCGGCGATCAGGCAGCCGCGGCAGAGTTCGTGGGCGACGGCCAGGTTCGAAAACGAGCTGGAGCGAGCCCGAGCCCGCCAGGGAATCGCCGAACCATCGCTGACGATGTAGAAGCCCATCTGGCCCTTGGGGCACTCCGTCTCGAGGTAGGCGTCACCGGCGGGCATCTTCTCGGTCAGTTTGAGCGGCTCGCCGAGCGGTCCCTTGCAGGCCGAGTAGCGGTCGATCGACTGACGGACGAGGTCCATCGACTGAACGACCTCGAGCATCCGCACGAAGAACCGGTGCCAGCAGTCGCCAAGCACGGCGTCGGCCGGCACGGCCGGGTAGTCGCGATCGCGGGGATAGTGGCCATCCTTCATCACGGCCACTTCGAAGGCGTAGCCCTCGTACATGGCCGTGTAGATCGCCTCGCCGTCGCGCCGCATGTCCTGATCGACGCCGCTGCCCCGGAGCACCGGGCCCGAGCAGCCATATTCGATCGCGAGTTCGGGTGACATCACCCCGATGTTCGCCGTCCGCTTCACGAAGATGGCGTTCGTCGTCAGGAGCGCGTGGTACTCCTTGATGACTGGCTCGAACTGGTCGAGGAAGGCCTCGCACCGCTGCAGCCAGCCCGGCGGCAGGTCGGCCGTCAGACCGCCGACCGTGATGTAGCTGTACGTGAGCCGGGCGCCGCAGGCCTCCTCGAAGAGGTCGAGGATCTTCTCCCGCTCCCGAAACGCATACAGGAAAGGGCTGAACGTGCCGAGGTCGAGGCCGTAAGCCCCCATGCCGACCAGGTGGCTGGCGATACGATTGAGTTCCGCGATCAGTACCCGCAGGTGGCGGGCCTTCTCGCTCACCTGGTACTTCATCAGCTTCTCGACGGCGAGGGCCCAGCCGAGATTCATGTTCATCGCCGCCAGGTAGTCCATGCGATCCGTGTAGGGGATGAACTGGCGGTGGGTGAGGTTCTCGCCGATCTTCTCGGCACAGCGGTGGAGGTAGCCGATGTGCGGCTCCACTTCCGACACGACCTCGCCGTCGGTCCGAAGCACGAGCCGGAGCACGCCGTGCGTGCTTGGATGCTGCGGACCCATGTTGACGAGCATCTCGTCCGTGCGGACGTCGAACTCGATGATGCGGGGATCGTCGTCAACCATTGATGCCATCGCTACCTCCCCCTGATGCCGTGGTAATCGAGCGGCATCTCATAGTCTTTGCGAAGCGGATAGCCCTCCCAGTCCTCGGGGCAGAGGATCCGGCGCAGGTCCGGATGCCCGGTGAACCACACGCCCGACAAGTCGTAGACCTCGCGCTCGTGCCAGTTGGCCCCGCGCCAGACGCCGCACACGCTCGGGATCTCCGGCGGCTGACCGGGCACGTCGGCCTTCCAACGAGGCAGATTCGCCTTGACCACGAGACTCACGCGGGCCGGCGTGCTCCACAGGTGGTAGACCATCTCAAGGTGCGGCTGCCAGGAAACCTTGGCCGCCTTCTTGGGATCGGGCTCGCACCAGTCGACGGCCGTGATGCACTGCAGCGAGTCAAACCGCACGGGGCTCGATTTCGCGAGCCAGCGGCAGACATCGGCAATCCGCTCCGGAGCGACCTCGACCCACGGGTCGATGGCCTCGAGATTCCTGCCGACGACCGCGCCGGGCAGGGCCTCCTCCAACTGTTCGAGAAAACCGGGGCCTTGCATGGTGTTCCGTTCGTGAATCGGGATGGTGGGGTGACGTGCCGTCGTCGTCAGCGGGTAGAAACGCGACCTGCCGAACCCGCTCGTTCGGCCGACACCGCCCGGACCCAGTCGAGGTCGCCGCGATACCAGACGTAGGCGAATCCGGTCAGCAGAATCGCGAAGAACGCTGCCATGTCGACCAGCGCCGTGCGGGCCAGCAGCGATCCGGCACGCGCGAGCGACCACTGCGCCGAGGCCTGGGCGGGCGTCAGTTCGCCGCGGGTCGCCTCCACGTGCCGCACCTCGGGAAGCGTGGGCGTGAAGAACGGCCCCTCCTGCTGAGGAACGGCTGGATCATGCACGCCGAGCTCGCGGAGCAGGCCGTTGCTGGCCGGGCTTAAACCTCCGTCGGCCGTTGCCGAGACAAGGGCGGGGTCGGTGAGCTGGGTCGCCTTGCCAAACACCGTCGCCCAAGGGAAGAACAGCGCGACCTCGACGTCGAAGATGATGAACAGCAGTGCGACCACGTAAAACCGCAGGTCAAACTGCACGAAACTCGAACCGATGGTCGGCTCACCGCACTCGTAGACCTCGAGTTTCTCGGCGTTGGGCATCCGCGGCCGCACCAGCCAGCCGATGAGCAGGTTGACGGCGAGGAAGGCGCCGCCAACGGCGACGAACAACGCGACGAATCCGGCGATCAGGGTGGGGTGCATGGCGGGAACGCTCGGGGAATGCGGCTGGCTACTGGTTGGGTCCGCCGTGGACGGGCTCCACGATCACCTTCGAAGCGGCGACGGCCGTGGGGTTGATCGTCGAACGACCCCAAGCGACCTCGACCGGCAGGCGGGCGAAGTCGACGATCGTTCCGTCGCGGCTGTAGCACGAAAGGTCGAGCGTGGAGCCCATGAAGATGCAGTCCACCGGGCAGGGTTCGACACACAAAGCGCAGAACATGCACTTCGAGTAGTCGATCGTGAAGCCGCTGACCATGAAACCCTTGCCGTTCTCCACCCGCTCCTTGCCGATGTAGATGCAGTCAACGGGGCAGGCCTTCGCGCACTGATCGCAGGCGATGCAGGTGGTGAGGTCGTAGCGGTGGAAACCCCGGTATCGAGCGGCCACCGGCGCCGGAAGTTCCGGGTACTCAAAGTGCTCCGTGAACGTCCGGCGCTTCGGGTCGTAGGTGCTACCGAAGACCCGCAGCGTCACGAGCATTCCCTCGAGCACCGTGCCCACGGCCGTGAACAAGTTGCGAAGCCACTCTCTCATGCGGGAGGCCCGTGGGTGAAGTCAGGCGGGGGGAAGTCGCGCGAAAGTATAGGTGTGGCGTCCGTCCCAACAAGCGGCGACCGTGTTGTGGGGGCGGGCCGCAGTTTGACGAACTCTCCCGGCCGCGGACCGCCGCTTCTTCAGACGAACGGCTGCCGTGCCAGGTGTCCGCACCGACCGGCCGCCCGGGGCACGCGCCAAAGGCAGCCCCGAAAGTCACATCCCCAGGCAAAACGGCTCAAAAACCAGCCCCGTGGAGCAGCAAAGCCGCCCAAAATGCTTGACTGGCCACTGGAAACCTTTACAGTTAAGGAGTTTGCGGCATTCGTAGGCGACGGATCCGCTCCGCCAAGGATTGGCCCTATGCTCGTACTGTCGCGGAAGAAGGACGAGAGCATCGTCATCAACAACGACATTACGATCGTTGTGGTGGAGATCCGTGGTGATAAGGTACGGCTCGGCGTCGAGGCACCAAAGGAGGTGCCGGTGCACCGCCGCGAGGTCTTCGAGGCCATCGCACGAGGCGAACCTGTCGATGCGGGGTCGGTCGTGGCACCGTCGATCGGATCAGGCGGTATTGATCCGGAAGCCGCACGCCCGGCCGAGCCACCCGCTCCGCCTCGAGACTGACCCTCCACCCAACCGTCGTGCAGTGCTGAACGGCGTGACGTTCGGCACTTACACCGACGCCGGTTACCGGGTACTCTTTGGATCGGCTCCCGCCCGTAGCTCAGGGTCCATCCGATCCGGCGCGGCCCCATCGTCTAGTGGTTAGGACACCGCCCTTTCACGGCGGTAACCGGGGTTCGAATCCCCGTGGGGTCAATCTCCCTTCGCCTTTTTTCCCGAGCGCATGGCAGACCCGCTTCACGCTGAGGACTCCACGATCGAACCGCGTTCACTCTACGACGCCGTGCTGCTCGTTTCGTTCGGCGGCCCCGACGGCCCCGACGACGTGATTCCGTTTCTGGAAAACGTGCTCCGCGGACGCAACGTGCCTCGAGAGCGCATGCTTGAAGTGGCCGAGCACTACTACCACTTCGGCGGCAAGAGCCCGATCAACGAGCAGAACATCGCCCTGCTGGCAGCGATCCGGGATGAACTCGATCGTCGCGGTCCCCACCTGCCCGTCTACTGGGGCAATCGCAACTGGCATCCGCTTCTCACCGACACGCTCCGCGAGATGGCCGATGCGGGCGTGAAGCGGGCGATCGCGTTTGTGACCAGCGCCTTTTCAAGCTATTCCGGCTGCCGGCAGTACCGTGAAAACATCGCCGCGGCGTGCGGTTCGCTCGGCGAAAGAGCCCCGCAGGTCGACAAGATCCGCGTGTTCTTCAACCATCCCGGGTTCGTTGGCCCGATGGCGGCCAACGTGCGGCGGGGGCTCGAACGATTTCCGCCGACGGACCGGGCGGGAGTTCCGGTGCTCTTCACGGCCCACAGCATCCCAACCTCGATGGCGGACGGCTGCCGCTACGTCCCCCAGCTCCAGGAATCGTGCCGGCTCGTCGCCGCGGAGGCGGGTGTGGTCGACTGGAAACTCGTCTATCAGAGTCGCAGCGGCCCGCCCACGCAACCGTGGCTTGAGCCCGATGTCTGCGACGCGATCCGCGATCTGCACGCCCGCGGCGGCCGACAGGTCGTGATCGCCCCCATCGGCTTCATCTCGGACCACATGGAGGTTCTTTACGACCTCGATACCGAGGCAGCCGACCTCTGCCGGGAACTCGGCATCGAGATGGCCCGGGCGGCGACCGTCGGCACTGCCCCGGCGTTCGTGTCGATGGTGTGCGACCTCATCACGGAGCGGGCTTGGGCCTTGCCCGAACGAGTTGCCATTGGCAACCTTCCCGCCAACCACGACGTCTGCCCACTCGACTGCTGCCCGGCCCCGCAGCGGCCCGCGCCGCCTGCGGGCCGGCCAGCGTAGCCTGCTCATGCTGTCCGTCCGCTTCACGCCGGGCTCGCCCTCCGACCACCCGCGGGAATGCGTGGCGCTCGTCCATGGCTTCATGGCGAACAAGTACATGCTCACGGTGCTGAGTCGC
>QWPO01000101.1 GCA_003669255.1 Planctomycetota bacterium
CAAGCCCAACGCCGTGAGGCGTGGGGTGAACCAACACCAGACGCCGCGTCCAGCGTGGTTTACCCGCGGCCTTACGGCCGGTCGGCTTTCATGACGCCGAGATCAATACGACCCCGGGAGACACACAGGTTGAAAACCTGTGCTACGGGGGAGTGTGCGACGGGCATGGGCAGCCCCGAGCCTCGTGAAAGCCTCAGATTTACGTATGACCCGTATCACTCGCGGGTCTGCCAGTGGCCGTGCATGGCGCACGAGTCTGCGGGCACGCTCGTCACGGGTCGAGCCTCCATGCCGTCGGCGCGGGCCACGTACAACTGCATCACGCCGCTGCGATCCGAGCCGAACAGGAGCGAGCGGCCGTCGGGCGAAGGGGTTGGGTGGTAGTGCCGCACCCCCGGCTTTGACTCCGTGAGTTGCTCGACGCGGCCGTCGAGAGAGACCCGCATCAGTTCGACCGCCTCGCCCACCTGCGCGGTGTAGTAGACGGACCGGCCATCCCGCGCCCAGACGGGCACGTCGCTGCTTTCGCTGTGGAAGTCGGGGTGCTTCAGTCGCTCCACCACCCCGCGGTAACCGCCGCGATCGGCCAGCTTGCGCAGCCCGCTTCCATCCTTTCTCACCACATGCGGATGGCAGTCGTAGTGCTCACCCGCCACGAACAGCAGCCATTCGCCATCGGGAGACCAGCCCGGCGCGAAGTTGAACGGGTAGCCGGTCTCGATCCGCCGCTTGTCACTGCCGTCGGCCCGGGAAATATGAACCTGGTAGTCCTCGTGATAGCTGATCAGCGTGCCATCCGGCGACGCGGTGTAGCCGTAGGCGAAGCCCTCCCCTGCCCCGGAGACATCCCGCTTGTTGCGGCCGTCGCGGTCCATCATGTGGGGCTTGAAGATGCCGTTGATCGAGGCGGTGAAGCCGTAACCGCTGCCATCTGGAAGGAAGAACAGGCCCGCGTTGTGGATGCTGACGCGATCCACAGCGGTGAGATTGGTGACCGCGCCCGTCGCCAGATCGAGCAGGCAGGTATCGACCAGCCAGCCTTCGGTCATGCGGAACGTGCGATGCGATCGCTCCCACTCGGCATTCTCCGGGCTTTCCCACAGGGTTATGATGACGGCTTTTGTGCCGTCGGGCGACCAGCCGGCGAACTGCGTCCAGGAGTTTTCCGTGCGGACGAGATCCTCGGCCAGCACCCGCCGTCCCATCCCATCAGCCCGCACGACGCAGGCGCGGTGGGTCACCCAGTTCGCGAACTGACCGTCGGGAAGGTCGTTGCGTCCTTCGGTGTAGCCGATGAGGGGCATAGGCTCGTCGGCGCGGCTTGCCGTGGCGGCCCAGCCGAGCAGAACCCCGAAAAGCCCCACGGCAGCGAGCCATGGCGTGCCGCCGCGACGAGCAAGAGAGATGGGCATAGATGACGTCGATTCCGGATGTGATCTCGTCCGCCTACGGGAGCGTGTCGCTCGCTGGGATGTACGTGAAAGGTTCGTCCGTCTCGAAGGAGTCTGTCTTCAGCGACGTGCCGCGGGGATTGAAGACCACCCACTCAACGCGGCCCTTGTCCATCTCAAGACGTAGGATCGAAGCCTCGACGTCGTCGCGAACGACCTCAATTCCAGAGGCATGCGCGCTGGCCTGGAGCTCGTTGTCGTAGCCGCCTTGGGAACCAGGGTTGTTGGACGTGGTCCGCGACCGGTACGGCGGATGCGGATAGTAGACCTGGGTGAACACGAGCTGCTGGCCGACCGTGGGCGTGCCCTCCCACACATACCGGACCTGATTGGGGCAGGTATCGGTCCGCGGGTCGCTCTCCAGCCGATCCACGATGTGCAGTCGGCAATCACCGCGCGGAGCAAACCAGACCAGCAGATCTGCGGGCGGCGTCTTCAGGCTGCGATTGCCGTTGTCGTCGATTGGCGAGTGGATGAACGTGTTCACCCAATGACTGCCGATCTGCGGGCCGATGTTGTGGGTGTTCCAGAGCGGCGCGACGCGTGTTTGAAACCCCTCCTCGAACGTCACGGTCTCACGGGAGGCGAGAAATCGGTTCTTCGCAAACACGAACTCACGATCACAGACGATCGGCAGACCGTCGGGATTGCGAACCCGCACGGATGCAAACGTGGCCTGCGGGGTGTCTTTGAAATACGTTACTTCCGTTTGGATGTCGGGCGGGCGGCCATCCCACATCTCATTGATGCGGATGGGATCGGGGTGCAGTCGGCGTCTTACCGTGCCGCCGAGATCCTCGACGAGCAGTCGGTTCTCCACGGTCGCGCCCTTGCTGGCGGCGACTTGGGTGAAGGGTGTCCCCCACCGGCTGAGGCCCATGATCCCGCTGGGATTGGCAGGAAAGCTCGTCGGGTGCAGTTCGACCAGCGCGAAGAGGTCGCCGGGATTCCAGCCGCTGCGCAGGACCAGTTTGTCTGGCCACATCGTGCCGGTCTGGAACCACCCGCAACAGATGTGGCCGCATTCGGGCCTTGGATCGGCGTTGCCCAACAGCCGCTCGGTGAGTGTCTTGTCTGTGAGCGGAACGCGGGCGGTTTCCATTCGCTCGTTCCAAAGTGAACCCGCGTCGGGTTGCACCGGCGTCACCGATTCGTCGGCGAACAGCCACGCCAGCGACATCAGCCAGGCGCTCGAACTGTCGAGGTGGAAGGGGGCCTGATCGGACGCCGTGGATTGATAGCGGAGGTAGTTGAGCATTTTGTGGGCGACGAAGCGGTAGCGTCCGTCACCTGTCTTGGCGGCGATTCGCTCCAGCATGGCGACACGCATGTCGGCCGAGCTGTTCCAGCCCGCGTTTGGCCCGTAGGGAATCACCGCGCCGTCAGGGGAAGTCTCCACCATGAGCCGGTCCCACAGCCGCTTCATTCCCGGGTCGGTGTAGACCCGATCGTCGCCGGTCCACTCGTCGGCGGCCCAGGCGAGGATGATGTAGGGCATCATCATGTAGTGGCTGTCATTCTGGCCGACGTCCTTGACCCGCCAGAAGTCGTTGAAGACGAGTTCTGAGTACCGCGTCCAATGCGTCGCCTCGGGGATGTCGGGATACCACGCGGCGGCGCGGCCTTTGGCATAGGCCTCCGGCATCGACCGGTGACAGCCGCCTCGCCACTCGACGGGAGCCGTGTCCCAGACGTGAACGTGCCGGCAGTAATACAGCCACATGTCACGAAACCAGTCGGCGTCTGGCTCCATCGCGCCGCCCTTGATGAGAAACATTCGGTAGATCGGCACCAGCGCGGGCGGGTGCTCGAACTGCCAGAACCACCTCCGCTCGGCGACCTGGCGTTTCATTTCCGCGTGAAACGCTTCGAGCATGGCGATGCACGCCGTGGCCCACTCCTGTTCGCCGGTCTGCACGTACTTCACGAGCACCGGCATGAACACGCGCGGACCATCCATGCCACGATTCGGATTACGGGCGATGTCAGCGGGGTTCTGCGCCTCAACGCACCGAAGGTACGTCGCGCGAGTCACCGGCTCACGCGGGACGGGGTAGAACGAGGGATCGGCGAGGTCGCATGAGCCGTGGAAGCGATAGTGCTCGACGTCGGGTGCATACCGCGTCGGAGGACCGTCGAGAACGGCTTCCGCCCAGGAGGGGCTCTGGTCCGCAGCACGAACCGGAAGAGATGCCGTCACAACCAGCAGGGCTGCGAAGAGCACCGGTAAAAACGGATGAGTCATGACCTGCCCTTGCGTGGCGGAGCGATAACCGACGTCGTATCGGCAGGAAGGATCAGTCCCCGAACGACGTTTTACGGTGTGCGTTTTGGGTTGTCCATTCGATCGCGGGGCACACGAGGCGGCAGCTTCGATATCGCTCTCGCTACGCGTTGCACTAAGATGCGCTCGAGTGCTGGCGAGTGAAAGCCGTCCGGCCGTGAGGCCGCGGGCAAACCACGCTGGTCGCTGCGTCTGTTGGTGGTTCACCCCACGCCTCACGGCGTTGGGCTTGTACAATCCACGGCAAGGAAAAGCCGACCGGCCGGAAGGCTACACGTGTGCGGCATTCTCCGGAATCTGGTTGTTTGTCGTTTCGGAGGGCCGCCCCGAAGGTTCGCGGACCTGCGCGAGGGGCCACGGTATGTCGCAGCGTCTTCGCATCCTGCTTGCGAGCCTCTCGTCATTCGTCGTCTGCAATGCGGCGGTGGCCGGCGAGGCCGTCGACCTTTTCGAGCGGCATGTGCGACCGCTGTTCGTCGACCGCTGCCAGAAATGCCACGGCGATGCGAAGCAATGGGGGGCGCTCAGGCTCGATTCCCGGCAGGGGATTCTCGACGGGGGTGACAGCGGGCCGGCGGTGGTGCCAGGAAACGCAGCGGTCGGGGAGTTGGCAGCGCGGCTCGCAAGTCACGACGACGCGGTGCGCATGCCTCCTCCCGAGGAAGGCCCGCCGGTATCGCCGGACGTCCTCGACGCTGTTAAGGCATGGATCACCGCGGGGGCGGTCTGGCCCGCGGGCGATGCCCCAGTCGCGACTCCGAAGGCCAATGCCCGTCAGACGCACTGGGCCTACCAGCCGATCACCGCGCCGGCGTTGACGTCGGTCGCGGACGAATCGTGGGTCCGTGGGCCGATAGACCGGTTCGTGCTCGCCGCCCTGGAGGCCGCGGGGCTTCGGCCGGCTGCCGAAGCCGATCGGGCCACGTACATCCGCCGCGCCACCTACGACCTCCTCGGACTGCCCCCGACGGCCGATGAGATTAAGGCCTTCGAGAGCGATGCCTCGTCGCAGGCGTACGAAACGCTCATCGACCGGCTCCTCGCGTCTCCTCGTTATGGGGAGCACTGGGGGCGGCACTGGCTCGACGCCGCCCGCTACGCCGACACGAAGGGCTACACCGACGTCGGTGAGACACGCTGGCACGTTCACGCGGCTCCCTACCGCGATTGGGTGATCCGGGCATTCAATGAGGACATGCCGTACGATCGTTTTCTACGGCTGCAGTTGGCCGCCGATCAGGCCGCTCCCCACGAGCCGGAGCATCTCGCCGCGATGGGGTTTCTCACGCTCGGCCGGCGGTTCCTCGGCAACACGCCTGACATCATCGACGACCGGATCGACGTGGTCACCCGGGGGATGCTCGGTCTCACCGTGGCCTGCGCCCGCTGTCACGACCACAAGTAC